>JAUNBY010000114.1 GCA_030526935.1 Clostridia bacterium | reverse complement strand
ATGGATATAAGGACTTATAAAGATTTAAACGGAATAGAGCGTATAATAGAATTTGGGGGATATTGATGCAGGACAACGAGCAGATGCGCATATTGCGCCAGATGGAAGCCGTCGTCGGGCGCTTTGAGGAATTGTCGATACGTATAACGCTGCCCGAGGTCATACAGGACGCGCCGCTTTTGATGAAGCTCATGCGCGAGCATTCTCAGCTCGAGGAAATGGCCGAATTTGCCGGGCGATACAGAAAGATGGCCGACGAAATCGACGAGGCGCGTGCGCTTCTCGAAACGCCGGACATGGCTGAAATGGCGAAGGAAGAATTGGACGCGCTCGAACCCGCGTTCGAGGAGATGACGAATCAGGCGCGGCTGATGCTGCTTCCGAAGGATCCCGACGACTACAGAAACGCCATACTCGAGGTTCGCGCCGGAGCCGGGGGCGATGAGGCGGGACTTTTCGGTGCGGAACTGGTCAGGATGTACATCCATTACGCCGAAAGCCACGGCTGGAAGGCCGAGATAACCGAGGGCGGCGAGACGGAGCTTGGCGGCATAAAGGAATGCGTGTGCCTTATACAGGGCAAGGGCGTGTTCTCAAAGCTCAAATATGAATCGGGCGTTCATCGCGTTCAGAGGGTGCCCGTAACCGAATCGGGCGGCAGGATACATACCTCCACGGCGACTGTCGCGGTCCTTCCGGAGGCGGAGGAGGTCGAGGTGAGCATATCTCCCAGCGACCTTCGAATAGACACCTACCGCGCCTCCGGAGCGGGCGGACAGCACGTAAACCGCACCGACTCGGCGGTGAGGATAACCCATATACCCACGGGGCTTGTCGTAACCAGCCAGGATCAGCGCTCTCAGGTGCAAAACCGCGAAAAGGCCATGCAGGTTTTGCGCGCAAGGCTTTTTCAGATGCAGCGCGAACAGTCGCAGGACGCCTATTCTCAGACGCGGCGCACTCAGGTCGGGACGGGAGACCGCTCGGAGCGCATAAGGACGTACAACTTCCCGCAGGGGCGCGTCACCGACCACAGAATAGGGCTTACGCTTTACAAACTGGGCGACGTGCTCAACGGCGACCTCGACGAGATAATAGACGCGCTCGTTCTCAACGAACAGACGCAGCTGTTAAAGGAACAACAATGAATACAAGGGTTTTAGAGGTTTCGGATGAATCGCTTCGATTGGCCGGAGAGATCATAGCCTCGGGTGAACTCGTCGCCTTTCCCACCGAAACGGTCTACGGACTGGGGGCGAATGCCCTCGATCCCCGGGCGGTGGGGCGCATATTCGAGGCCAAGGGAAGGCCGGGCGATAATCCGCTCATAGTCCACGTATCGAATATGGAAGGCGTTAAGCCTCTCATATCGGGAGATATGCCTGAATCCGCCGGGCGATTGGCCGAATATTTCTGGCCGGGGCCTATGACGCTTATATGCTCCAAGTCTCCCCTCATACCCTCCGAGGTTTCGGCGGGACTTGATACCGTGGGCATAAGGATGCCGTCCAGCGAAAGCGCGAGGCGGCTGATAGAACTGGCGAAAGTACCCATAGCCGCCCCCAGCGCCAATCTCTCCGGCAGGCCAAGCCCCACGACGGCCCGGCATGTTTTAGAGGATATGGACGGGCGCATACCCCTGATACTCGACGGCGGAGCCTGCGAAGTTGGTGTTGAATCGACCGTCATAGACTGCACTTGCTCGCCCGTGAGGATACTGCGCCCGGGCGGGGTGACGCCCGAGATGGTCATGGGGATTTTGGGGGAAGTGCGGGTGGACGAGAGCGTTTTAAGGCCGCTAAAGTCGACGGATACGGTTCGCTCGCCCGGCATGAAATACCGGCATTACGCGCCAAAGGGAAAGTTTACTATCGTAAAGGGCAAAAACGCCGTGAAGCGGCTGATGGATTTGTACGATCAAAGCCTGTCGGCGGGAGAAAATCCCTGCATACTCGCCGGCCGCGGCGTCGATTACGGACAAAGGCGGGTTATAGACCTCGGAGACGGCGTAAACGGCGCGGCGTCTAACCTGTTTTCCGATTTGAGGCTCGCCGACAGCATGGGCGCGGGGCATATATACGCGCTCGCTATGGATACGCGGGGCGTCGGCCTGGCGGTCATGAACCGCATGGGACGCGCGGCGGCTTTTGATATTATCGAGGCGGAGGATTGAACATGTATCACTACAAGACGAAGGGAACCTGCTCAAGCGGCATAGATATAGAGCTTGAGGGGGATAATGTCAAATACGTACACTTTAACGGGGGCTGCACTGGAAACACGAACGCGGTCTCGCGGCTCGTCGCGGGGCGCGGAATCGACGAGGTGATCGGTCTTTTGCGGGGCATACCCTGTCAGGGGAACACTTCTTGTCCCGACCAGCTGGCGCAGGCTCTTATACAGATAAAACAAAAGCGGGCGGTGTAATTATGGATTTTAAGATGAGCATAGCGCGCTGCGTCGAAGGCGCGCTTGAAAAGCAATTCACGCAAAGCCCCATGACGGCGGACGAGATCGCGCCGTTTCTTGAGGTACCCCCCGATACGGCGATGGGCGACTACGCGTTCCCCTGCTTCAGGCTCGCGAAGTCCTTGAGAAAGGCACCTCCCGCCATAGCCGACGCTCTCAGGGACGCCATTGACGAGAAATTTCTCGCAAGGATCGATTCGGTAAAGGGCTATCTCAATTTCTACATAAACCGCGCGACATACGCGAGGGAAGTGCTCGAAAAGGCCGAAAAAGAGGGCGGGGATTACGGCAGCCGCGATATCGGAGGCGGCGCGACCGTATGCATAGACTATTCGTCCATAAACATCGCTAAGCGCTTTCACATAGGGCATTTGTCCTCGACAATGATAGGCAACGCCTTAAGCCGCATATACCGCTTTCTGGGCTACAACGTCGAGTCGATAAACCATCTGGGCGACTGGGGAACGCAGTTCGGCAAGATGATTTGCGCGTATAAAAAATGGGGAGACAGGCAGGTCGTCGAAAAGGGCGGCGTGGACGAGATGGTGAAGCTCTACGTCCGCTTCGAACGCGAGAGCGCCGACGACGGCGAATTGCAGCAGCAGGGCCGCGACTGGTTCAAGAAGATCGAACAGGGCGACCCCGAGGCGCTGGAGATATTCGACTGGTTCAAGTCGGTGACGCTCAAGGACGCCGAGCGCGTTTACGATATACTGGGCGTCAAGTTCGATTCCTACGCGGGCGAGAGCTTCTATAACGACAAGATGGATCCCGTCGTCGAGGAACTGGACAAAAAGGGACTGCTTACCGAATCGGACGGGGCTAAGATCGTCAATCTGGAAGATTACAACATGCCGCCCTGCCTGATACTCAAAAAGGACGGCGCGACGCTTTACGCGACGCGCGACCTTGCCGCGGCGTTTTACAGGAAGAAGACCTATGATTTCGCGAAGTGCCTCTACGTCGTCGCCTATCAGCAGGATCTTCATTTCAGGCAGCTTTTCAAGGTCATAGAGCTCATGGGCTACGACTGGTATAAGGACATGGAGCACGTCTCCTTCGGCATGGTCTCCTACGAGGGCGAGACGCTTTCAACCCGCAAGGGGCATATAGTCTACCTGGAGGATTTGTTGAACGAAGCCGTCAAAAAGGCGCGCGACATAATCGACGAGAAAAGCCCCGACCTCGAGAACAAGGACGAGGTCGCGCGTCAGGTGGGCGTAGGCGCGATGGTGTTCTTCGATTTGTACAACAACCGCATAAAGGACATAGACTTTTACTGGGACAGGGCGCTCAACTTCGACGGGGAGACCGCGCCCTACGTTCAGTACACACACGCCCGCTGTTCGTCGGTTTTGAGAAAGGCGGGGGACGAAATTACGCAAGAGCCTGATTACGAAGCCCTCGCGGACGCGGAGGCGCAGGACGTCGTGCGGCTCATAGAGCGCTTCCCGGAAATCGTCGTTTCGGCCATGGAGAGAAACGAGCCGTCCCTCATAACCCGCTTTACGATCGATCTCGCGCAGGCGTACAACAAGTTCTACTACGAACGGCGCATACTCGACGACGACGCGGGCGTGAGAAGCGCCAGGCTTAAGCTCACGACAATCGTCAAAACCGTACTCGCCCGCGCGCTGTACCTCATAGGAGTGGAAGCGCCCGAGAGGATGTAGGGCGCCTATTGGCGTCTTCCGGCGGCTCCGCGTTATTTTCACGGACGCCGCGCAATGACCGCAAGCCCGG
Source organism: Clostridia bacterium (assembly GCA_030526935.1). Classification (GTDB taxonomy): domain Bacteria; phylum Bacillota; class Clostridia; order Christensenellales; family Aristaeellaceae; genus JAUNBY01. Next base: position 4,401 of record JAUNBY010000114.1, on the reverse strand, counting down.
CTTGGGATAAGCTTCCTCAAACTGGAGACTCAAACTGGATGTCTTCTTCCGGTCGCTCCGGGTGGTTGCGAGATTTGGCGGGATATGGTATAATATACTTAGATAAATTTGCGTAGGAGTGAAATCAGGGAATGGATAAGATTTGTACCACGATAAAGATATGCGGCTATGAGTATACCATTACCGGCGAAGACAGTATTTCCCGCGTCGAAAAGGTTCGCGATTATGTGCAGGGAAATATCAATCAGCTTTCGAGCGCGCGCCTGTCGGATGAACAGCGCGCGGTGCTCACGGCGCTTCGCGCGGCGGACGACCTCATGGCCGCGAGAGAAATGATCGAGACCACTGTCGCGCCCGAACCGCAGGTCGCGGCGGATACCGAAGAACTGGAACGGCTGCGTTCTCAGCTCGAAGCCATAAATAAAAAAGCCATGGAAGCCGAAAATCAGGCCGGCGCGGAAGCGCTTGAAGTCAAAAACCTTCGCGAAGAACTTGAACGCTCCCGCGAGGAGGCGCAGCGTTACGCGCAGGCCTCCAGAGACGCGCACTCGGAGCTTACCAAAGCCTGGGAGGAGCGCGGGGAACTGACCCGAGTAAAGGATGAACTGTCAAAAGCCCGCTCTGAGATAAACCGCCAGTCAGCCGCCGCCAAGGACGCCTCCGAAAAAGCCGAAGCGCTAAACAATCAACTCGCGCAGGCAAAAGAACGCGCGACGGACGTCGGAAACGAATTGTCCGCGACTAAGGGCAAGCTCGAAGACGCGCTTCTCGAGATGAAATCCGTAAAGGCCGAGATGAACGACGCCTGGGAAAAACTCGAACTTTCGCGCCAGGAGACGCAATTCGCCAAGTCCGAGATCGAGGAACAGAAGCAATTGTCAGAAAAGCTCCTTGAAGAGCAAAAACAGCTGGCTGCCCAGGATGCCGAAGCCGCCGCCAAACTTCTCGAGGAACAAAAACAGCTGGCAGCGCGCGAGGCCGAAGCCGCCGCGAAGCTCCTCGACGAGCATAAGCGCGACAGCGAAAAAACGGTCGCGCGCATGTCCGCCGAAATGGACAAACTCAAGGCTCAATTCGCGCAGACAAAAATCGAACTCAACATGACGAAGGCATCGCTCGGCGACATGCACGAGCAGATGACCGCCGCCAAGGAGATAGCTCAAAAGGCGTCAATAGAGCTTACCGCCGCCAGGGGAAGCGAACGGCGCTCCATGCAGGAAGCCGAAACCGCCCGCAACGAAGCCATATACGCGCAAGGCGAGATAGCCCGTCTCAAGGGGGAGGCAGAAAAAGCCTCCGCCAGAGCCGAAGGCGAAGCTAAGAGGGCTGACGAAGCCGAAGCCGCCATCGAGCAGTTGCGCGCGCAGCTCGACGCCGAGCGCGAACAGGCGCAAAAGCTCACACGCGAGATAACAAGGCTTAAGGAACAGCTGAAGGTTCTCGACGCGCAAAAGCGCAGGATGGAGTGGACGAGAAAATGATGGAGCTGCTTGCCCCGGCGGGCGATTTCAAGGCGCTCGAGGCTTGCGTCAAGGCGGGAGCGGACGCGGTATACTTAGGCCTCGAGTCTCTAAACGCCCGCCGTGGCGCGGCTAATTTTACCCCCGACGAACTCATTCGCGCCTGCGATATGCTCCACGAGCGCGGAATGAAGGTCTATGTGACCCTCAACACGCTCGTCAGGGACGGGGAATTCAAAGACCTCGAATCGGCGGCCAAAGCAATCGCCCACGCGGGAGCGGACGCCGCCATCGTTCAGGATATGGGCGTCGCAATGTGGCTCAAAGCGGCGCTTCCAAGCCTGAAGCTCCACGCGAGCACGCAAATGGCCATACACAACTATCAGGGCGTAAAATACCTCAAAAGCAAAGGCTTCGACCGCGCCATACTAGCCCGCGAAGTCACGCTCGGAGGCATACGAGATTGCGCAGGTCAGGGCGTCGAAATCGAAGTCTTCGGACATGGCGCTTTATGCGTAAGCTGTTCGGGACAGTGCCTCATGTCGTCGATAATAGGCGGCAGAAGCGGCAATCGCGGCATGTGCGCCCAACCGTGCAGACTGAATTATACCATAGGAGATGCCGAAGGGGAGCTTTTATCCCCCAAGGATCTTATGACCATAGGCTTTTTGCCCGCGCTTGAAAGCGCGGGGGTCAAAAGCCTCAAACTTGAAGGGCGGCTCAAGCCGCCCAAATACGTTTACGCCGTCGTCAGCGCCTATCGCCGCGCGTTGGACGGCGAAAAGGTGAATCCCGATATACTCACGCATGTCTTCAACCGCGGCTACACGAGGGGATATTTCTTTGGCGCGGACGACCGCGATTTGATTTCCGACCCCCGCGAGGAACACATACAGCCCGGAGAAATCGACTTCGAGCCGCGCGCGAAAAAGATCGCCATAAGTATAAAGGCGCATATAGCGCCCGGGAAGCCCCTGGTCATGGAGGCGGCGGACGGCGTCGACGCGGCGCGCGTCAACGGAGACGAGGCGCAATACGCCCGCAAGGCGGCGCTTGACGTCGAAAGCGCGTCAAGGCAGCTTTTAAAGACGGGAGATACGCCTTATGCCGTCGAACAAAGCGCTATAGACCTGGGAGAAGGGGTATTTACCGCAGTATCGTCTCTCAACGCATTAAGGCGCGACTGCCTGTCATCTCTGTCGAAAAAGAGAATAGAGCGCCTTCGCGGGTGCGAGAGGGAACTTATTCACGTTCCGCCCGTCGAAATGCCCTTTGTATCGCGAAAGCGACCGCTTTTGTCGGTCGAGGCGTCGACGCCCGATATGCTGCGGCTCGCCCGCGAATGCGGCGCGGACGAGGTGATATACGCCCCTTGCGACGTTCGCGATATTTTATTTGAAGGTATCGACGCCGACGCCATAGCGGTTCCGGCGACGCTTCCGGGTCGAGACCTCGACGCGCTCAACCGCCGCTGTCTGGACGCGGGATTCAAAGCGACGATCATATCGAACCCCGCTCATCTGGCGATGGACTGGCCGGGCGAGGTTCGCGCCGACTGGCCGATGAACATATTCAACTCTTTCGCCGTCAAAGGCTTATCGATGCCCTACGCGCCGTCTGTCGAACTTACAATGCCCGAAATAGCGGCGCTTCCCGGCGAGAAAGAGCTTATAGTCTACGGGCGCGTAACGCTTATGCGGCTGAGGCTATGCCCCATAAGAGCCGCCGGGTCAAAAGGGGCTCACGCTGCCTGCCGCGCCTGCGGGGACGGGCTTTTTACGCAGCATCCCCTCGTGGACAGGCGAAACGTCGCCTTCCCCCTCATGCGGCTGCAAACGAGCGAGGGCTGCATAATAAACGTGCTCAACAGCGTTCCCATAATGCTTCTGAGGCATGTAAAGCGCATATGTCCGTCCTCTCGCTGGAGGGTGATACTCACCGATGAGGACGAGGCTACGGCCGGGATCGTAATAAGGGCGCACACGGCCGCGATTCGCGGCTTGGAAATACCCGATTATGGCATAATAGATTCAATGCGGACGACCACCGCGCACTATTTTCGAGGAGTGGATTAGAATTGGACGAAAGAAACCTGCGCGTTCTCGAATATAACAAGATACTCGAAATGCTGTCCCAGCGGGCGGTGTCGCAGCCCGGCAAGGAGGCGGCGCTGGCTTTGACGCCGTCGGGGGAATACGAGTCCGTCGAGTCGATGCAGGAGCAGACCGAGGAAGCGAATACCGTAAGGGCTTATACGGGGCAGTCGCCCATTATATATTTTACCGACGTAAAGCCGCACGTACACAAGGCGGGCGCGGGCGGGACGCTTTCGCCCAGGGCGCTTCTCGAGGTGGCGCAGATGCTCAACGCCTCTCGCGTCATAAGGCAGGCTTTGACCGCCCGCGCGGAGGAAGCCCCCAATTTGAGCGGCATAGCTTCCGCTCTGGCCGTCGACCGTTCTACGGAGGAAGAGATATTCAACGCCATACTCTCCGAGGACGAGATATCCGACCGGGCGAGTCCCGAGCTTTACGACATACGCCGCCATATACGCATACTCAACGACAAGATGCGCGACAAACTCAACCAGATGACGAAAAACCCGTCGTTGGCCAAGTACCTTCAGGACACAATAATCACCATGCGCAACGGGAGGTATGTGGTTCCGGTCAAGGCCGAGTGCAGGCAGTACGTTGACGGACTCGTGCACGACCAGTCCGCCAGCGGGCAGACGCTTTACATAGAGCCTCTCGCCGTCGTCGAGGCGGGCAACGATTTAAAGCAGTGGCTTGGCAGGGAGCGCGCGGAGATAGAGCGCATACTGTCCGAGCTGTCCGGGCGTTTGGCGCCGTACAGCGAGTCCTACGAGGCGAACGTGACGATATTGTCCGAATTGGACGTCATATTCGCCAAGGCGCAATTGGGGCGGGACATGAAGGCC
>JAUNBY010000576.1 GCA_030526935.1 Clostridia bacterium | reverse complement strand
CCCCGCGCGTATCGCCGTGACGGAGGGGTTGACCGACTTAAAGTTGATGACATTGGCCCTGACGGAGAGGTTCCCCCGGCGGGTCTCAGACCGCGCGAAGCTCCGTGACGGAAGTGAATAACATTGGATCGGGGGGGACGCTGTCCGCGCGCAACGCGCTCCGCCCGCCATAGACCGCGGCTATGGAAATCCATTAAACATAAGTACTTGATGTTTTGTCCGAAAGGGAATATACTTATACATACTGACACAGGCGTTAAAAAGTTTTGCGGGGAGGTTTATCATGGAGTATCGAGCATTACCGCATGGCGCGGAACAAATAAGCATAATCGGGCTTGGCGGTGGAAGTCTTTCGGGAACGGAGGAGGAAATGACGTCCCTTCTGGAAACCGCCATTGAAAATGGCGTAAATTACTTCGACATGGCGCCCAGCGTGGCGGCGCCATTCGCGGCATACGCCCGGGCGTTTGCCGGACGAAGGCAACGCGTACTGACGCAGATGCACTTCGGCGCAATTTATAAAGATGGCAAATACGGCTGGACGCGCGACATCGACCGGATCATGGAGCAGTTTGAGTGGGAATTGAAGCTGTTGGATACCGATTATACCGATTTTGGATTCATTCACTGCGTCGATGATTGGGACGATCTGTACGAGGTGATGCAGGGCGGACTCTGGGACTATATGATACAGATGAAAGAGGAAGGCAAGATACGCCACCTCGGGTTTTCGTCGCACAACCCGCAGACCGCCCGATACATACTTGAGACGGAACTTGTGGACATGATGATGTTCAGCATCAATCCGGCTTACGACTACAAGAAGGGCGAACTCGCCCTCGGCGAGACGGGTGAGCGGGCGGCGCTTTATCGGGATTGCCAGATGATGGGAGTGGGGATTTCGGTGATGAAGCCCTTCGCGGGAGGCCAGCTTCTCGACGCGAAGACTTCAATTTTCAAGAGGTCGCTGACTCATTCTCAGTGTATACAGTACGCGCTGGATCGCCCCGCCGTTTTGACGGTGCTGCCCGGTGTTCGCGATATGGCGGATTTGCGCACGGCGCTTGATTATCTTAACGCTTCGACGGAACAACGGGATTATTCCGTAATCGGTGAATTTGCCCCTCAGGACGCGGACGGCGTGTGCGTCTACTGCAACCACTGTCAACCCTGCCCCGCCGGACTGGACGTGGGGTTGATAAACAAGTATTACGATCTGGCCGTGGCCGGCGACGATATGGCGGCGGGACACTATCGAAAATTGCCTGTGCACGCGGGCGACTGCGTACAATGCGGCCACTGCGAGTCGCGTTGTCCGTTTCACGTAAAGCAGGAAGCGCGAATGCGGGAAATCGACGCCTACTTTTCAAAAGCGGATAATTGATACCGCGTCACGCCAGCCCACCGCGGCGCCGCAGTGCCGCCGGGAAAGCGCGTATGGTCGGCGAATTTTGCACATGTCACCAACTATCCCCGCGCAAATGAAAGCGCGGGGACGCATCCAAATAACGGACGCATCCCCGGCAAAGAAGGAATTTTCCCCT
>JAUNBY010000575.1 GCA_030526935.1 Clostridia bacterium | reverse complement strand
GATATAAAATATTAAATTACAGGTATAATATAGTATTGCATTGCCGCATAAATCATGATATAATGACATAAAGACATTAGCAAAAAGGAGTGAGTCTGAGTGATACAACAGGTAATGACCGCCCCCGGTGTCATTGAATTTCGGGAAATCGATACTCCCAAACCCGGCGCCGGAGAAGCGCTCATTAAGATGATGGAAATTGGCGTGTGCGGCTCGGATATACACGTCTACCACGGCGAGCATCCCTTTACCAGCTATCCCGTTACCCAGGGACACGAGGTCTCTGGCGAGATAGTCGAACTGGGTTCTGACGCTGGCGATCTGTTCATCGGCCAGAAGGTTACGATAGAACCTCAGGTGGTTTGCGGCAAGTGCCATCCCTGCCGAAACGGCAAGTACAATCTCTGCGAAGAATTGAAAGTGATGGGTTTTCAGACGACCGGCGCGGCGTCGACTTATTTCCTCGCCCCCGTCGAGAAGATAACCCCCATACCGCAGGACATGACCTACGATCAGGGCGCCATGATAGAGCCTCTGGCTGTGGCGGTTCACGCGGTCATGCAGGCGGGCGACGTCACGGGAAAGGACATTTGCGTCATAGGCGCGGGACCCATAGGAAACCTCGTGGCGCAGACGGCAAAGGGCATGGGCGCCAGGAGCGTCATGATAACCGACGTGAGCGACTTTAGACTCGACCTCGCTAAAAAGGTCGGCATGGATAAGGCTTACAACACCCGCAACATCGATTTCGGCGACGCGCTCACAGATGCCTTCGGCCCCGACAAGGCCGACGTGATATACGATTGCGCCGGAAATAACACCACTATCGGACAGGCGATAAAATACGCTCGCAAAGGCTCGACTATAATACTCGTCGCGGTGTTCGCGGGTATGGCGACGGTGGATCTCGCGGTTTTGAACGACCACGAGCTTGATCTCAACACCACCATGATGTATCGCCACGAGCATTACGTTAAGGCCATAGAACTCGTCTCACAGGGCAAGGTCACGCTCGATCCGCTTATGTCTAAGCACTTTGCGTTCGCCGATTATAAAAAAGCCTACGAGTATATCGACGCCAACCGCGAGACGACGATGAAGGTGTTGATAGACGTTCAAAAATAGACGGGAGAGATAGACATGCTCGAAGGGTACAGGCTTGACAAAAGCGTGCCGATACCGTTGTACTTTCAATTAAAAAGCATGCTTCTTGACGAGATAAAGTCGGGACAATACGCCGTCGGCGCGTTGATACCTACGGAAAAAGAACTGTCGGAAATGTTCCTTATAAGCAGGACGACCGTCAGGCAGGCCATAAGCGAGCTTGTGCAGGAGGGCTGGCTTTATCGCGTAAAGAGCAAGGGAACCTTCGTCGCCCGCCGAAAGATTCAGCAGGATTTCATAAAGCGCCTGGAAACCTTCAACGAACAGATAGAGCGCACCGGCTGCAAACCGAGCACGTTTTTGCTCGCGCTTGAAACCGTCGAGCTTCCCGACGACATAGCTCAAAAGCTCGAGCTGAAAAGCGGGAATAAGGGGATTTACCTCT
>JAUNBY010000113.1 GCA_030526935.1 Clostridia bacterium | reverse complement strand
ATGTCCTTTCCCATTTTGTAAACCATGTCACTGCTCCAAACACATTGCGCGCCCGGTTATACCAGTGGGTCGCGTATACAGGGGAACGGCGTAGCCCGTTTGATATACCACGCCGCGCGGTGAGTCCGGGCGCGCGATGCGACGCCCCTACGGATTCGTTGTTGCGTAAGATGCTCGTTTATCGGGGCAAGGTTATCCGTCCCCGCAAAAGCAAAACTGGATTTATCTACAAGGCTGGCGTAGGGGCGCGCATTGCGCGCCCGGGTATACCAGAGGCTTGCGTATACAGGGGAACGAAGCAGCCCGTTAGTACACCACGCCGCGCGATGAGTCCGGGCGCGCCAACCTCACCCGCCCTCTGCGGAGGGCACCCGGCGCTTCGCGCGGCCTGCGGCCTCCAGAGGAGAGGGCAGACGCCCCTACGACCGACGTGTTAATAGCTTGTGAATTGGTTTTAGTCCCGCGCGGTCGTTCATTATATTACCGTCCTGCGCGTCAGCGGGCGTTCCCTCGATGACATTGTTCCCTACGGTAATCACTACGCCGAAAAAACAAGGGCGGGAACAGTAACCATTTTCAGAGTATATAGGACAGCCGCCCGCTCAACGCGGGCGGCTGTCTCTCGCCGTCGTCAACTTAATAGAACTTTATAACGGGATTTCTCGCGGCCTCCACCTCGTCGGGGCGGCCTATAACCGTCTTTGTGGGCGCGCGGTGGATGGAATCCGGATCGCTTAACGCCTTGTCGTAAATCTCCTTCATCATCTTCGAGGCGTATTCAAGCATCTCGGGAGACTCGGTCTCGGTAGGCTCGAACATGAGCGCCTCGTGGACGATCAGCGGGAAATACATCGTCGGCGGGTGCATCCCCCTGTCGATGAGGGCTTTCGCGACGTCGAGCGCGCTAAGCCCCGTTTCCTTTTTGAGACCCTCCAGCGTAAGCACGAATTCGTGCATACATATTCCGTCGACGGCGGATTCGTATCTCTCGCAGACGAGCTTTTTAAGGTAATTGGCGTTGAGCACCGCAACTTGCGACGCCTCGCGGATTCCGTCGCCGCCGAGGGAGAGCATGTAGCAAACAGCCTTAACGACCACGGAGAAATTGCCGCAGAACGACCTCACGCGGCCAATGGAGCGCCCGGGCCGCGAAAGCGCGTAGCCGTCGGCGGTTTTGACGGCGACGCCGTCAGGCAGGAAGTCCGCCAGTAGCGTCTTTACCGCGACCGGCCCGCTTCCGGGGCCGCCGCCGCCGTGGGGCGTGGCGAAGGTCTTGTGAAGGTTGAGATGCGTCACGTCAAAGCCCATGTCTCCGGGCTTTACAACGCCCGCTATGGCGTTGAGGTTCGCTCCATCATAGTAGTTAAGCCCGCCCGCGTCGTGGATTATACGGGTTATTTCAGATATGTTCCTGTCGAAAACGCCGAGCGTATTCGGGTTCGTGAGCATGAGACCCGCCGTTTTGGGACCTACCGCCTTTTTAAGCGCCTCGACGTCGACGCATCCGTCCTCACCCGATTTGACGCTCACGACCTTGAAACCCGCCATGCTGGCCGAGGCGGGATTGGTTCCGTGCGCGGAATCGGGTATGACGATCTCGTCGCGACAGTCGCCGCGCGAGGCGTGATAAGCCTTTATAATCGCAAGTCCCGTAAATTCGCCGTGCGCGCCGGCGGCGGGCTGCATAGTCGCCATGTCCATGCCCGTTATTTCGCACAGCCATTTCTGCGCGGTATACAGTATCTCAAGGCATCCCTGCGAGTATTTTTCGCCCTGCAGAGGGTGAACGGAAGCGAAATTCGTAAGGCTCGCCATTTCCTCGTCGATGGCGGGATTGTATTTCATAGTGCAGGAACCAAGGGGGTAAAAGCCGTCGTTTACGCCGAACGAGCGCTTTTCAAGCCTGGAATAGTGCCTCGAAAGCTCTACCTCGCTCACCTGCGGCAGCCTCGGGGCTGAGGCCCTTTTCATCGAATCGGGTATCGCGGCTTCCGGTACGTCCAATTTGGGCAGTATATCGAGTCCGCGCCCCCGCGCGCCTGTCTCAAAAATCGTCTTCACGCTAAAGCCTCCTTTACGGCGCTTATGAGCGCGTCGATTTGCGAAATGGCGTTCTTTTCGGTAGCACACCAGAGTATGCCCTCTTTGACCGGAAGCCCGCCAAGTATGCCCTTTTCGGCGAGCGACTCCAAAAGCGCGCCCTTATCGACGGGACAGGTCGATGCGAACTCGTTGAAGAACTCGCCCTCGTAAACGGGCGAAAAGCCAATCCGGGACAATTCATTCATCAAATACACGGCCTTCGAGTGGCACTGCCGCGCGCATTCCCTCAGACCATCAGGCCCCATAGCTGACATGTATACCGCCGCCGTCATCGCGCAAAGCGCCTGGTTCGAGCAGACGTTGCTCGAGGCTTTCTCGCGGCGTATATGCTGCTCGCGAGCCTGAAGCGTGAGCACATATGCGGCATTGCCCCTGTCGTCGCGGGTTCTTCCGACGATGCGCCCCGGAAGCTTTCTCATCATGGCTTTATTAGCCGCCATTATCCCAAGATACGGCCCTCCGAAGCTCATAGGCATCCCCAACGGCTGCCCCTCGGCTACGCACACGTCCGCGCCAAGTTCCCCGGAGGTTTTGTAAAGCGCGCTCGCTATGGGATTGACGGCCAGCACGAGCTTTACGCTATATCTGGAAAGCTCGTCTTTTATGGCCTCAACGTCCTCGAAAAGCCCCATAAAATTGGGGGATTGGAGGAACAGGCAGCCCGCGCGGTTTGAAAGCTTGCCTTTCAGTTCGTCGATGTCGAGCCTTCCGTCCTTGACGCCAACCATGTCAATTTCCATATCACAGGCATCGGCGTAGGTCTCAATCGTCTCGATGGTCATGGGATTGGCGGACATGGCTACGAGCGCCAGAGGGCGCTTTTTATCCAGACACATGCGTATGCCTTCGCAAGCGGCGGTCGCGCCGTCGTACACGGAGGCGTTGGAGGCGTCCATGCCCATGAGTTCGCAGATCATCGACTGGTATTCGAATATGGATTGCAATACGCCCTGGCTTATTTCCGGCTGATAGGGGGTGTAGCTTGTGACGAAGGTCTCCTTGGAGACTACGCGCTTAACGATCGAGGGTATGTAATGATCGTAAGCGCCCGCGCCGCGAAATACGCTTTTGAATACGGTGTTTTTATCGGATATGTCCCGAATTTTTCCGTCGAGTTCCAACTCGGACAGTCCGCCGGGGAGGTTGAGATTATCGCAAAGCAACCCTTCCGGGACAACGGCGTACAGTTCGTCCACGCTGTTCATTCCGATTTCTGCGAGCATAGCCCTCAACTCATCCCGGGTCGAGGGTATATAGCGTCCCATCAGGAGTTTTCCTCGCTTTCGCAGAATTGCCTGTAGGCATCGGCGTCCATAAGGCCGTCGAAGGTGTCGCCGGTTTCTATGACGGCTATCCACGCGTCGTAGGGCGAGGAATTGAGAAGCTGCGGCTCGTCGGAAAGCGCGTCGTTGACCTGTTTAATTGTTCCGGATACGGGGCTGAATACGTCCGAGACCGCCTTGACCGACTCTATGTCGCAAAGCGCCTCGTCCGCCGTAACCTCGTCGCCCACCGAGGGCAAGTTTACGAACACTATATCACCCATCGCGGACTGCGCGAAATCCGATATACCTACGCGGCAAAGTCCGCCGGGCAGAAACTCCGCCCACTCGTGAGATTTTTTATAAAAGAGATTGTCAGGTATCAGCATTCTATTATCCTCCCGTTTTATTATATTTCTACTTGCGCCTGGCGTAAAAGGGCAGTTCTACCTTTTCGCAGTCGATCATGCGTCCCCTTACGTTTGCCTGGAAAATGCCGCCCGCCTCGGCGGATTCAAGATCGACGAGCGCCATGGCGTAGGCTCCGCCCATATAGGGCAGGAAGGTTCCGGAGGTCGTGTGGCCGATAAGCTTCCCGTCCCTGTAAAGTTCCTCGTGCTCGCGGACAATGCCCTTTCCGACTACCTTCAGGCCTATCCTCGCGCGGGCGGCGGGCTTTGACATCATGGCCTCGAGGCCGATGAAGCCGTGATCGTCCTTGACCGCCCACTCGAGGCCAGTTTCAAGCGGCGTTACCGTCTCGTCCATCTCGTGACCGTAAAGCGGCATTCCCGCTTCGAGCCTCAACGTATCCCTCGCGCCAAGCCCGCAGGCTACGAGGCCGAATTCCTCGCCCGCCGCCATCACCGCGTCCCACAATTCCAGCGCGTATTCGGCGTCGGCGTATATTTCATAGCCAAACTCGTTGGTGTATCCGGTTCGGGAAACGATGCAGGGTATGGAGTGTATATCCACCTCCGGCTCAAAGTAGTAATACTTTTCGGGCAAAGCGTCCGCCGTAAGCTTTTTCATTATATCGCGGCTTTTTGGCCCCTGCAGCGCAAGCTGACAAATGCTGTCCGACTCGTCCTCGAACTTGGCGTCGCCGAAGGCGTGTTCGCACATCCACTTGAAGTCCTTCTCGCGATTGGAGGCGTTGACGACTATCATATACTGATCCTCGTTGTAGCGATATACTATCAAATCGTCTATGACGCCGCCGTTTTCGTCGCACATTGGCGAATACCTTACCTGGCCGTTTTTCATGACGGAAAAGCTGTTCGTCATGAGCCTGTTCAGGTTGAGGATGGAATCCTTGCCTCTGAGCATTATCTCGCCCATATGAGAAACGTCGAACAGGCCGCACGCGTTTCTCACCGCCATGTGCTCGGCGATTATCCCGGCGGGATACCTGACCGGCAGCAAATATCCCGCAAAGGGAACTATCGTCCCGCCAAGATCCACGTGCCTTTGATACAGAGGTGTCTTTTTATCCATAAAAGCTCCTTTCGCATCTGCGATGATGCTATTCCAAATTCGCGTGCAGAGACATGACGTCTCTGGGGGACTTTTCTATAAGGCGCATTACTATCCCGTCCCCTATTAATAAAAGCGATTGCTCAAAGGCGCTTGCGCCCGGCTGTATCGACTTGCGCTCGCCCGCTCCCGGTTTTTTCGCGGTTTCGACGGGCACCTTTACGACGACATCCGCCAGTTGCCCTATCGTTGAAGACGGATTGGTGGTTATAAGGGCGAGTTTCGCGCCGAGCGAATGAACCTTCCCGGCGTCTATGACAAGCCCGGGGGTCTCTCCCGATCCGGAGCCGATTATCAGCAGATCCCCGCCCGTTATCGCGGGGGTTACGACCTCGCCTTTTACGTACACTGTAAAGCCAATCTGCATAAGCCTCATCGCGAAGCTCTTCAGCATCAGCATCGACCGCCCCGCGCCCGAAAAGAAAACCCTTTGCGAGGCGAGTATCATTTCTTCCAATTTCTCAAGCGAGCTTTCGTCAACTCCCGAAAGCACTTCCTCAAGCTCGCGCGCGATTAAAACGGCGTTTCTTTTTGCGCCCTCGCCGCAGGCGTCTCCCGTCAGACTCAAATCGTCATCCCCGCCTTCATAAGTCTTGCGGCTTCCGCGCGGTCTTCGGCGTTTATTATGGCGCCCCCGGCGACGATTACGCCCGGCCTGAGCATCGCCGCCCTTTCGACGTTTGAGAGGTTTATGCCGCCCGCGACGGCGGGAATGGCGCTTTTGACCGTATCGACGAGCGTTCGCAATTCCTCAAGAGGACTTGCTACCTCGTGCTGAACGTCGAAGGCGGTGTGTACGCATATATAGTCTACGCCAAACTCGTCCAATTCGGCGGCTCTCGCGGCGATATCCTTACAGGCCAGCATATCCGCCATCACCTTGCGCCCTCGCTCGCGGGCGGCCTTGACGACGTTTTTAATCGTCTGATCCTGCGCGACGGACATAACCGTCACTATATCCGCCCCCGCGTCGAAGGCGTACATGGCCTCGGCTCTTCCTCCGTCCATTATCTTGACGTCGGCCAGAACGAGCTTTTCCCCGAACGCTTCCTTTATCGCCTTTACCGGCCTCATGCCTTCCTTTACGATAAAGGGCGTTCCGATTTCTATTATGTCAACCGTCGCGCGCACCTGCTCGACGAGGGTCATAGCCTCGTCGAGGGGAATTATATCCAGCGCGATTTGAAGCATTGGCGTCATATTGTCTCCTTTTTCAGGCGAGAAGCTTCGCCCGCCTGATTTTATATTTCGATTCATACCTGCTGCGATTGACGATAGAGCAGGTAACGGTGTTGTGCATATCCGTCGAGGTTCCGCCGCCCTGTTCGATTATCATCATTTGCGTCTTCGCCTCGTCCACGTAGTACAAGAACATTATGGCGTGGTCGTGTCCGCGGACGATTATATCGCCGGGGCGCAAATCGTCGTAGCTGGAAACGGATCTGTATAGGCCGGAGGATACGATGCTAGATGTCAGCATGAAGCACACGCCGTGTCCTATGGTATATCCGTTGCCTACGAATGTAGCCGCTCCCACGAACGCCGAGCAGTCGTTTCCGACGTAGCTTCCGTCCAGGCGCTTGCTGGTCATGCGATAGACGCCGTCGTTTCTCTTGGCGTAATAGCCGGATGAGACGGCCTTGTTGACGTTGAAGCGGCGGTTAACGCGGGAACCGGTTCGGCCGGACTGTATATAGGGAAGGCCAAAATACACGCGCCCCGGATAAAAGTCCTTCTGTCCGGAATAGCGGCTCGTCCAGTATCTCACGCGGGTATCGGTGTACCAGGGGAAGGCGTACATCTCAAAGGCGTTGGAGAGCACCTTTATGCGCCTTATCCTTTCGTTGGAGGTAATCGTTCCCGCGCCCGACAGCCTTACGACCTCCTTGACGGCTGACTGATATATCGCGTCTATCATATCGAGGTTCTCCCGTATGGCGTTCAAATCCCGATAGGTCGTCCTGTAGGGTATCTGCGTCTCGAGTTGCGGAAAAGACGATATGATTAGCGCCGTCGCCTTTATTCCGCCCCTTACGGCGGTCGCCGTTATCGTGGCGCTTCCTTCCGACAGGGTCGTGACAAGTCCGTTTTCGTCGATTGAGACGGCGTTCGGATTGCTGGAAGACCAGTATACGTCGTCAATGGCGGTTGACGGCTCGCAGCTTACGTTTAACTGAACGCTCTCGCCCGGCGACAGAACCCGCGCGTCGGGGGATATGGTCAGTTTTGTTGGAGCGTAGGGGTCGTATACCGTGAGGTTAAACGAATCCTTTACGGAAAGCTTCGCCGTGGCCCTCGCCGTTATCTTTACCGTACCCGCGCGGTTGGGCGTGACAAGCCCGTCGGAGGATATGGAAACGACGGTGTTGGACGTATACCACATCACGTCTTTCAGGGCGGCGTTGGGCTTTACGAGGCATTCGAGCTGCAGGGTCTGATCTATGGCGAGTCTCTTTTGCTTATTGAGTATGGTGAGTTTTCGGGGTTTGACGGCTTTGAACATGATTGAAGCCGAACGATTGCGCAGCGCTTCTTCTACTATATTCAGTGCAGAAGCCTGGGCGACGGGGCATATGGCGATACAGGCGACGAGTATCGCGGCAAAAAATCTCTTTATGCTTTTCATACGTCTTTAAACAGATCCCTGACTTTCTTTTTAAACGACAGGGCGCAGTATATATCGATGGCCGATTCTACGATAAGGAAACATCCTAGCACCATCGTCAATGTGACGGCCACGCCGAAGGGATTGAAAAGAGCCAATATTCCCATTATCAGCGAAGCGCAGGACGCTATCAGAAGTATCCACCAGCGCTCGTCGCCCAAGCGCTTTACGTCGTAGGCCATCTGTATCTTGGTAAATCCGCCCCCGATCAATATTCCGCCCAAAATCATAAACATGGCGTAAGTAGGTATCAGCGGGAACACCAACAGCAGTATGCCGCCCGTGATAAGGGCCAGGCCGACGGCCAGGCTCATAGTAACGATGCCGCCTCTGATGTCGTTTCTGAAATAGCTGATCACGCGAAATGCGCCTATGACTATCAGGCAAATCCCCATGAGGTATATAACCACGGTCAAAGCCAACTCGGGATTTATCAGCATGAACAATCCCGCCAGAGCTACTATTATCTCGCCAATTATAATATCCCTGGTTCTGTTTTCTATGGCGTTGCCATTCCTGAAGCCAAGTTTCATAAAGACCACCTCTTTCATAACCAATTGATGCCATATACAGCTTGATTATATCCTTTATTGCCCCCGATGTCAACCGTATAAACGACACGAATATAATAGTTGCGGCGCCTGTATACCCGGGGTGTATACTGACAGACAGGAAATTACAGTCACATTACAGGCAGCCGATTAGAAAACTGCGGTTGCTTTTTTAGTTGAATCGCGCTATACTTATAGTAAGGGATTCAATGAAATCATTGTAAGAGGGTGAAGATATGGAATTGGCGAAAATCACCAGCAAGGGTCAGATCACCTTACCTATAGGAATCAGGCGGGCGCTAAAGCTCAAGGATGGAGACAAGATTGCTTTTATTGAGCAGAACGGACAGTATGTACTGGCAAATCCAACGATGCTGGCGATTAAACAACTACAGGACGCTTTCGACGGATTTGCTGAAGAAAACGGCTTGACGACAGAAGACGATGTAGTAGCGCTGGTAAAAGAATTGCGCGGCGAAAGGAAGCAATAAGATGCGGGTCATGCTTGATACAAATGTATTGCTTTCAATCGCAGTTTTCAGAAGCCATAGTTTGGGTTTGATGCTGGCTCGAATCTGCGAGGATCATCAACTGGTTTTATGTTCGTATGTTTTAGATGAATGTTATGCGGTCGTTCAAAGAAAAAAACCAGCATTGAT
>JAUNBY010000112.1 GCA_030526935.1 Clostridia bacterium | reverse complement strand
CTCATCACGCAGTTTCTCTACGTGTGGAATGAATTTACCATTTCCTATATCACCACGAGAACGCCCGCGCTTTTTACCGTGCCGGTAGGAATTTATCAGACCGTGAACACAATGTATTCCACGAGCTACACCGCCGCCTGCGCGGGGCTGGTGATCACGGGTCTGCCGCCTTTGATCGTATACGCGGTATTTCAAAAGCAGATCATATTCGGCATAAGCGCCGGAGTCGTAAAGGGCTAGGAGGAATTGACATGAAGGCGTTTACCTCATACCGCGATTACTCCGCGGAATATGATACCGATACACACGTATTGACCGTTCGTCTGGCTCAAGCGGGGTTTTTCACCGTCAAGGCGGATGAGGCGCGCTACGACGGCAGAAAGGCTTTCGATCTGTCCGACTACGAAAGTTCGTCGATTCGGGTCGAAAAGGGCTTCGACCGGCAGACGCTGCGCGTCGAATACCAGGGAGGTCCCGAGGAACAGGAGAGCTTCGCGATCGTCGTCACCCTGTCCTCGAGCGGCGTCGACTATCGAATGGACGTAATGGGACACTACGACGTGTGGTTAAACGGAGATATGAAATATGCCAACTCGCCCCGACCGGTATGCCTCGACCGCCGCGGCATGGATCTGCGCTGCGGCTTTGGCCCCGCCGCCTCGAAGGTAGATAACGCCCTTTTCGACGAAGCGTCCGATTCCGCGCTTGAAGTTATCGGCCCCGGCTTTCGCATGAAATACGACTGGGAGCGCCGCCTCTTCGTCCACAGCATGCATACGGGCGGAGACGACATCGTGAGGGGTTTTTCGCTTCGCGTAAAGAGAAGGGTTTATGAAACGCGGTTCGGCGTCGCTTACGCGCCCGTCAACAGGAACAACCGCTTTCCCCGTCCGCCCGTGGGCTGGATGACGTGGTACGCCGTGCAGTTTGACGCCTGCGAGAAGACGGTGTTGGAGAACGCCCGCTTCCTTAAGGAAAAGCTCGCTGCGTACGGGGCAAACGCCATATGGGTTGACTGGGAATGGTATCATCGCGATTTTTCGGGAACTCACGATCCGGGCGTGGACGTGTTCCATCCCGATCCCGAGCGCTATCCCAACGGGCTTGCGGCCGTCGCCAACGAGATAAAGGCGATGGGACTTATACCGGCTTTGTGGATAGGCGCGACCAACGATCCCACCCGCAACGAGTTTATACAGGCCAATCCGGACGCGCTGCTTGTGCAAAAGCGCGGCTGGTGCGGGCAGTATTTCCTCGACCCCACCCATCCGAAGGTGCTCTCGCAGTACATTCCAAGGGTATTCTCGCAAATCCGCGAAATGGGCTACGAGGCCGCGAAGTGGGATTGCCTGCCCATAACATTCGAGCGGGTCGATTCAAATCACGATAAATTGTATAATCCCGCCCTTTCGACGGACGAGGCCATGCGTGCTGTCGTCGCGGCCGCCCGGGATGTCGTGGGGCCTGATTTCTACATGCTTTCCTGTTCGGGCGACACCCTGCGGGATATGCTTTTCGCGGGAGACTTATTCGACGCGGCCCGCATAGGCGGGGATATATTCCGCTGGAGCGAGTTCATCTCCCAGGGAGTCAACCGCATACTCGCGATGTACCCGTTTCACAACACCCTCTTGTACGCCGACCCGGACAACGTGGTAATCCGCCCCAAGTACAACACGTTCGATCAGGCCGTATCGCGCGTGAGCATAGTTTCCGTATTGGGACTTCCATTTACAATCGGCGACAATCTGCCCGATCTGGAAGACGAGCGCCTAAGCCTGATAAGGCGCGCCATTCCCATAATGGACATACACCCCATGGATATAAGAGAAAACATCGGCGACAACCGCCAGCTCGTCGTAAACCTGGCTATCGCCACGCCGTATGAGGAATGGAACGTCGTGGACGTGCTCAATCTCCTGGAAACGCGCAACACCTTATACATTTCTCTCGACGGAAATTTGCATCTGGATACGGGCGCGGGCGAGCGATACCTTCTGTTTGATTACTGGAACGGGGAATACATGGGAGAGGTCGGCGAGGGGTTCCGTCTGACGCTTGACCCCTGCGCTTCCCGCGTGATCTGCGTGCGCCGCAAAACCGGGATACCTCAGATAATCAGCACCACCCGTCACATATCACAGGGGGCGCTCGAACTGTCAGACGTGTCCTACGACCGCGAACGGCGTGTGCTCAGCGGCACGGCGGACGTGGTTCCCGGCGACGATTACGCCATTTACGTCTACGCGCCCGCGGGATTGCGCCTGTATTACGAAGGAAACGACAGTTGCGTATTCGACGTCGAGCGCGTCGATCTGCGGGAAAACCTCGAATTCGAAGCGCAATGCCCCGAGGGATCGGTCTGGAAAATACCCCTGGGCAGCGAGGCGGGCGGCAAAACGCCCTGGTCCGTCGCCTTCATTCCCTGTCATCCCGCATGACAACGCCTTAATCTATCTGAAATTATCCCTGTACGCCTTTCTGTACCGCTCGTAGGCGTCGTCATATACGCCCCGATTATCGGGATTGGGCAGGTATTCGACCTGCGAATAGCTCACCAGGGCGCGGCAGGCCTCTTCGTACGTCGAGTAAGCGCCCGCGCCAACCCCCGCGATTATGCACGCGCCGACGGCGGCTCTTTCTACGCCCGCGCAGGTTATGACGCGGCGCGAGAGTATGTCCGCCTGCATCTGAAGCCATACGCCGCTGACCGCTCCGGTTCCGGCGGCGACTATCGTATCCGAGTCAAGACCCATGTCGTTTATTATCGCAAGGCAGTCTCTGAGGCTGAATACAACGCCCTCCATCACAGCCCTGGTCATATACCTGTCGTCCATGCCGAGCGTCAATCCCAGAAACATCGCGCGGCAATCGGGATTCATGTACGGAGTGCGCTCGCCCGTCAGATACGGAAGGTAAATAAGCCCCTCGCAGCCCGCCGGGACGGTTTTGGCCATTTCATCCATCGCCTTGTAGCTATCGGCGTGGATTATCCTGTGCCTGAGCCAGTTAAGGGAAAGCCCCGCCGAAAGCGTAGCTCCGAACACGGTATATCCGCTTTTCACCGCGTGGCAGAATGTATGCGTCCTGAGCCATTTGTCGCAAAGCGCGCCGTCGGAATAGGCTGCCAGCTGACCGCCGGTTCCTATGCTCGTTGAAAGCGCCCCCTCCCCTATGACGCCTATTCCAAGGCTGTAGCACGGCTGATCGCCCGCTCCGAATACGACGGGCGTACCCGCGCGAAGCCCCGTCTCACCGGCGGCTCTCGCGCAGACCTCCCCCGCCGCGTCGCATGACTCGCCAACCGGCGGGAAAAGATCCCTGTCCAGTCCGAAGCGGTCGATTATGTCCCACGCCCAGTCGCGTTTTTCAATGTCGAATATGGTGCTGGAGGAGGCGTTGCTCGCGTCGCAGGCGCATACGCCCGTCAGCTTCAGGCGTATATAGTCGGCCGGCATCATAATATGCTTAGCCCGCGCAAACGTCTCCGGCTCATTTTCGCGCACCCATAAAAGCGACGGGAACGCAAAGCCCACCGATACGCGGTTTTTAAACACGTCGCGCATTTCCTCGAAGGAAACCTTTTGATATATCTCGTCAATCTGCGGTTTCGAGCGCTGGTCGAGCCATATTATCGCCGGGGATACGCATTCATCGTCGTCGCCCGTGATGACGAGTCCGTGCATCTGCCCGGATATGGCTATGGACGCTATTGAAGCGAATGAATCCGGCTCCGATTCGCGAAGCTTGCCAAACACCTCTATGAGTGCCGCGTACCACATCTGCGGCGACTGCTCGGCCCTTCCGAGAGAGGGAATCGACACATCATAGCTTACGTTCTCGCAGGCGAGCACGCGGCTTGTGTCCGAATTGACGAGCATTGCCTTTACGCTCGAAGTCCCAAGGTCTATACCAAGTAGTATCGCCATATGTTACACTTCCTTATACAATTCTTTTAGTATTTTACCACATATTCCTCCGGGTTTCAATAAGAGACGACAGATTGTTTTGGTTGACGAAAGGAGGGTTGAATGATATACTATATTTTGTAAAACGCTTTTAAAATCTGCTGTACCCGAAACGGAGTGGTTGATTTGGTCGAGTACTTATTGGGGCTGGGCGCGGCCAAGGCCGGGACGACGCTTCTTTACGACCTGCTTATAAAAAATGCCGTCTTCTCAAAAGGCCGCCGAAAAGAGCTTCACTACTTCGACAAGGTGAACGCTCCCAGCCTTGACGACTACCTGTCCAGGCGCACCAAAAGGACGGGCGAGGTGCTTTTGGACATAACGCCCGTCTATATGTTCTACGACGGCGCGATGAAGCGAATGGCCAATACCATCGACGTAGAAAAAGCCCGCTTCGTCATCCTCCTGCGCGACCCGATTCAAAGGGCCATATCCTACTACTGCATGAGCCGCAGGCGCGGCTTTGAGACGCTGAGCTTCGAGCAGGCGTTCAGGCAGGAGAGTGCGCGGATGAAAAAAAGCGACGACGCCTATCGCCACAACAGCTATTTTACCGCGAGCAGATACGCGTGGCAGCTTGACGGGGTATTTGAATACATTCCCCGCGAAAACGCCCTGATATGGCTGTTCGAGGACTTCGTCAAAAACCAGCAGAGCCATGTGGACGAGCTGATGGACTTTATCGAAAAGCCCCGGTTCGAAATATCTCAAACGGTGTCCAACGCGGGATACGACGTGAAAAACGCGAAGGTGGCGAGCGTATTTGCCCGCATATCGCAAAAGCTCCCCGGCCGGCTCCATTCGGGATTCAGATACGTCATCGGGGCGGTCGAGAAATTTAACGCAAAGCCCATCGTCGAGGGGGATATACTTACCCCCGAATTCAGGCGCGAGCTTGTCGCCTATTTTACGCACGACGTACTGCGGCTTCGCGACGGGTACGGCGTGGACATATCAAAATGGAAAAACTTTAAAGAGGTATGAAGATGAGATTCAAGAGCTATTGCGGCAGGTTTCTGGATATGCTGAGCCGAATAGTAAAAAACGGAACGTATCCCCACCGCGTTTACGTATACCGCGAGGACAGTAAGGTCATGTACCTGAGCATATCAAAATCCGCTTGCACGTCCATAAAGGCCAGCATGTTGAGCCTGGGCGAGAAGTCGAGCTATATGAAGGTACATCGCGAGATAAAGGGCGCGACCGATTCTCAGTTGTTCAATATAAATACAGCCGATTACCCCGATTACTTCAAATTCACCTTCGTCAGAAATCCGTTCGACCGGCTCGCGTCCTTATATAAAAACAAGTACCACACCGATAAAAAGCTGCTCGGCACGGAACTCAAGCACCTGTACTTCGACTACTACCTTTTTGGCTTTCTCAGAAAGGACAGGGGCTTTGCGTCGTTCGCCCGCCGCGTCTGCATGATACCCGACGTCATGTCCGACAAGCACTTCGTCTCCCAAAGCTTTCTCACCAAAAAGGGAAATTTTGATTTTACGGGGCGCTTTGAAAACCTCGTCGAGGAATACGAACCGATACGCGAAAAATACGGCTTCGGCGAATTATCGGTATATAACAGCACCCACAAGGGCAACTGGATGGATTATTACGACGTGAAAACCGCGAAAAGAGTCTATAAGCGCTATAAAAAGGACATCGAGCAATATGGCTACGAGGACGAATACAGGGAATTGCTGGCCTGTCTGGAGGCGAAGAAATGAATATGATAAGGGCGCTGCGCCGCGCATTCGCCAGATTCTGCCGGGTCTTTCCCATCGACCCGAACAAATGCGTCTTCATATGCTTCGGGGGTCATTCCTACGCCGATAATCCCCGGGCGGTGTCCCAAAGCCTTCACGCGCTGCGCCCGGGGAGCGAAATCATATGGCTTTTCACCGACCCCGCGTCCAAGGCCGGCGTAACTCCCGATTACGTAAAGTCGCGCCGCATACATTCGCCGGCGGGAGTATATCATATGGCGACCGCAAACGCATGGGTACTTAATACCCCCGCTCCCAACTACATCGAAAAGCGCCCCGGACAGTTCTACGTTCAGACCTGGCACGGGGATCGCGGCTTTAAGGTGTGCCTGCATGAATCGGGCGCGAACGGGCTTGCCGACTCAAAGATGATAGACGTGTGCGTATCAGGCTCCAGGCACGCCGACACGTTCTTCAAAAGCGCCTTTCGCTACGATGGCGAGATAATGCGCGTCGGCTCCCCGAGGGACGACGCCCTGATAAACCCCGACAAGGCCGAAATAGCCGCGATAAGAAAGAAACTGGGACTTGGCGACGAGCGCGTTATTATCTACGCCCCCACAATGCGCGACAGCCGCGCGGAACTGAAGGTCGACATCGATTTAAGCGGCATATTGGACGCGCTTGAAAACCGCGACGGCGTAAAGTGGAAAGCCCTTGTGAGGGCGCATTTCATGAACCGCGCGCTTTACGGGGTAGAGGACGACCGCAGGATTATCGACGCAAGCCGCTACGAGGACATGAGGGATCTGCTTCTGACGGCCGATATTCTCATAACCGACTACTCGTCCTCGGCGGGCGACTTCGTGCTCACGGGAAAGCCCGTGATACTCTATCAAAGGGAGGATGAGGGCTTTACCGAAAAAAACCGCAGGCTCTATTTCGACGTAAACGACACGAGCTTTCTCGTAGCCCGCGATCCCGGGCAATTGCTCGAAGTTGTACTCGGGGCGGACGCGGACTCGAAAGAGCGCGACGAGGATATTTTGAAGTTTTTCGGCTCCTTCGAAACGGGAGAAGCCGCGAACGGCGTAGCCATGAGAATATGCCAGCATATGGACGGGAGGGGACGTTTATGACCGCAGCGCTTTTGACCGCCGCCGGACGCGGCACCCGAATGGACTGCGAAATACCCAAGCAGTTTATCCACGTAAACGACAAGCCCATCATAATGTACACCATGGAGGCGTTTGAAAAGCATCCGCGCATCGACGCCATAATCGTAGTGGGACTGCCCGACTGGAAGGAGGTGCTCGACGCCTACGCCCATCAGTCGTCGATAAGCAAATACCGCTGGTTCGTCGAGGGAGGAAGCACCGGTCAGGAATCGATATACAAAGGGCTTATGGAGTTGAAAAAGCACATGTCGGGCGACGACGTGGTTGTGATACACGACGGCAACCGCCCCATGGTGACGTGCGAGATGATAACAAACTGCCTTATAACTCAGGAGAAATACGGCGACGCCGTCGCCGCGATACCCTGCGTTGAGGCTTCTTTCCGTTCGGACGACGGGCTGGTATCCAACGAGATAGTCCCCCGCGAGACGCTTTACCGAACCCAGACGCCCCACGCCTACACGCTTGACAAGCTCCTCTGGGCGCACGACAAGGCCAGGGAAAGGGGCGTAGTGTCAACGGCGGCCAGCTGTTCTCTTATGTGTCTTCTGGGCGAAACGTGCCATTTTTATCCCGGAAGCGAGACCAACCTCAAAATAACGACTCAGGCCGACCTTGCGATATTCAAGGCGCTATTATGGGCGGAGGGAAAGAATCATGTTTAGCGACAGCAAAGTCTACCGCGATGCGCTTACAGCCGCCGTTCCGGAGAATATTGACGGAGCCATACGCGGCAAGACGATACTTGTCACGGGAAGCACCGGGCTTATAGGGACGGTGATGATCGACGCGCTCATGCAATACGGCGGATGCGAAAAGGTCATAGCGGGAACCCGCTCGCGCGAGACGGCGGTAAAGCGCTTCGGCGAGCATATGTCCAATCCCGGCTTTTCGATCGCGCAGTACGACCTTTTCAAGCCCTTCGACCTGCTTGAAAAGTGTCACTATATAATACACCTGGCCGCGAACGCCAATCCCGCGCTTTACCATACGCGTCCCGTCGACACGCTGACGGGGCTTATATACGGCGTTGACAGGCTTCTCATGTATTGCGCCCGGCGAAAGGGCACGAGGTTCGTTTATCTGTCCTCGAACGAGGTCTACGGGCAGACGGACGCCTGCCCCGTCTGCGAGGACGATATGGGACGCGTTGATATACTCAGCGGCCGCTCGTGTTACCCTATGGGCAAGCGCGCCGCGGAGACGCTTTGCGCCTGCTACCATCAGCAGTACGGCGTCAACTGCGTCGTCGCCCGCGCCTGCCACGTCTACGGGCCTACTATGACCGCGAGCGACAACCGCGCCGCGTCGCAGTTTTTAAAAGACGCCGTCGACGGGCGCGATATAGTCCTTCAAAGCGACGGCTCAGCCGTCAGGTCGTATATGTTCGTTTCAGACTGTGTAAACGGCGTTCTAACCGCCATGGCGAAGGGGGAAGTCGCGGGCGCTTATAACGTATCGAGCGACGCGCATTCGATTCTTGAAATCGCGACCGCCATCGCCGAAATAGCGGGAGTGAACGTGACGATTCCCGAAAAGGCGTCCGGCGAGGATCGGGGATATAGTCCCATAGCCCGAAACATAGTCTCAAACGACAAACTCAAGGCGCTGGGCTGGGAGCCTCAATATACCCTCCAAAAAGGCATAGCCGCCTCGCTCGACGTTATGAGAGGGAAATAGGGCGAAACTTGCGTATTGCGCGCCCGCCAGCCTGTAATCAGCGGGTTTGCGGCCGAGTGTTGGTTTGGCCGTTCCCCATGCGCCGCCCGCTGTCGGCCGCAAGCCGCGCGGTTAACATACGGGCGGGCGCGCAATGCGCGCCCGCCAGCCTGTACATAGCGGGTTTGCGGCCGAGCGTTGGTTTGGCCGTTCCCCCATGCGCCGCCCGCTGTCGGCCTCAAGCCGTGCGGTTGACATACGGGCGGGCG
>JAUNBY010000111.1 GCA_030526935.1 Clostridia bacterium | reverse complement strand
AAGATGATAACCGACATGGAGCGCATCGGCGACCAGGCCGCCGACATAGCGGAGATAACCGGCTATCTCAAAGACCGCGCCGGAGTGGAATGCGACTATATCGAGGACATGGCGTCGGCCGCGATAAGCATGGTGTCCAGAAGCGTTGACGCCTTCGTCAGGCGCGATACGGCAATGGCGCGTGAGGTGGTCGATTATGACGACGTGGTTGACGATTTGTTCGACAAGGTGAAGCTCTACCTCATCGACATGATTTCCAATAAGCCCGGAGAGGGCGAATCCGCCATAGACCTCATAATGATAGCTAAATACTTCGAGCGCATAGGCGACCACGCAACGAATATCGCCCAGTGGGTGGTGTTTTCAGTCACGGGCGTCCACGAGGGGAGCGAGGAGATATGATTTGGCTCGTTGAGGATGACGCCGGAGTCCGCGACATAGAAGTTTACGCCCTCGAATCCACCGGCTTCGACGCCATGGGCTTCGAGGACGGCCCCTCGTTTTTCGAGGCTCTGAAAAAGCAACTTCCCGACCTCATCATACTCGACGTCATGCTTCCGGGCATGGACGGAGTGGACATTCTGAGAAGACTCAAGTCCTCGCCCGATACCTCGTCTATTCCCGTAATAATGGCCACAGCCAAAGGACAGGAGTACGACAAGGTGAAGGCGCTCGACCTTGGCGCGGACGACTATCTGGTCAAACCCTTCGGGATGATGGAGATGGTGTCGAGGGTGAAAGCCGTTCTCCGACGCAGCGGTTTCAATCCCGATAACAGGCACCTTAAAGTCGGAGGTATTGAAGTGGATATGGATATGCGGACGGTTTCGGCTGACGGACAAAGAGTCGAACTTACGCTCAAGGAATTCGAGGTTTTGCGCGAAATCATATCACATCCCGGAATGGTTTTTACCCGCGACAGATTGCTCACCGATATATGGGGCGATTATTACGATGGCGAGACCCGCACGGTGGACGTTCATATACAGACCCTCCGTTCGAAGCTGGGGCAATGCGCCAAATATATAAAGACCGTTCGCGGCGTTGGCTACAAGGCGGAGGAATAATATGACGAGAAAGATATTTCGATATATACTCTTTTCGGCGACGGCGGTCGTCTTATTGAGCATGTTCATAATAATGGGCGTTTTGTACGAATACTTCACGACCATACAGACGACCGCGCTCAGGGAGTGGACGCAACTGGCGGCACAGGGCGTCGAAAGCGGGGGGATGGATTACCTGACATCTGTTGAGGATATGACGAGCCGCGTGACGTGGGTGGATTCGGACGGCTCGGTCATATACGATTCGCAGGCCGACGCTCGGACGATGGAAAACCACGCGGGGCGCGAGGAGATAGAGCTTGCCTTTTCGGAGGGGACGGGCGAGAGTTCGCGCCATTCGCAAACGCTTACGGAAATGACCTTTTATCGGGCGCAGAGGCTTTCCGACGGGACGGTCGTGCGATTATCGATAACCCGGAACAGCATTCTCGCGCTGGCGCTGGGCATGGCGGGGCCGATTTCGCTGGTGTTCATATTAGCGGTAATACTCAGCGCGGCGATGGCGGGGAGGCTGTCTAAGAGGATTGTGAAGCCGCTCAATTCGCTCGACCTGGATAACCCCCTTGAAAACGACGTATACGAGGAATTGACGCCGCTTCTTTCGCGTATAGAAAGCCAGCACAGGCGCATCGACAAACAGCTCGTCGAAATCAAAAGCCGGCAGGAGGAGTTCGACGCCGTTACCGGGAGTATGAAAGAGGGCCTTGTGCTTTTAAACGACAAGGGCTTCATACTTAGCATAAACCCCGCCGCGATGAGCATATTCGCCGCCGACGGAAAGTGCGTGGGCGAGGATTTTATGACGCTTGAGAGAAGCCGGGACGTTTCCTCCGCGATACGAACGGCGCTCGATCAGGGGCATGGCGAAGCGCGGCTGGAGCGCGCGGGGCGCGAGTATCAATTAAACGCCAGCCGCGTCGGCGACGCGGCTTCGCCCTCCGGAATCGCGATACTCGTATTCGACGTCACCGAAATGGTGTCAGCCGAGAAAAACAGGCGCGAATTCACCGCCAACGTATCTCACGAATTGAAGACGCCGCTTCAATCCATAATGGGAAGCGCCGAGCTTCTGGAAAACGGCATGGTAAAGGTCGAGGACATTCCCCGCTTCACAGGGCGCATACGCGACGAAGCCGCGCGGCTCGTGGCGCTCATAGACGACATTATTCGCCTGTCCCGGCTCGACGAGGGCGGGGAAATGCCCGAGGAGCGGTTCGACCTTGGCGAAATCGCGCTGCAGTGCGCCAAATCATTGGAGGATAGCGCCGGGTCAAAGGGCGTAGAAGTGACGGTCGATGTCCAAAGCGCGTATATAACGGGCGTAAAGCGTCTGGTGCAGGAGATAGCGTTCAACCTCGTGGACAACGCGATAAAGTATAACCGCGAGGGCGGAAACGTGACGGTCCGCGTTCTGGAGAATGAAAAGGGCGCGTCGCTCGTCGTATCGGATACCGGCATAGGCATACCTCCCGAGCATCAGCAACGGGTGTTCGAAAGGTTCTACCGCGTCGACAAAAGCCGCTCAAAAAAGACCTGCGGCACCGGTCTGGGGCTTTCGATAGTAAAACACGCCGCTCAATACCTCTCAGCAGAAATTCACCTTGAAAGCGCGACGGGGGAAGGCACGCGAATAGAAGTTTTGTTCCCGCATATACGTCATACGCAGGGGCGTTAGGTCGTCCGGCGCTGGAGAATGCGTACATTTCGGTCTGGCACACTGGAGTATCCGTAATAACTGAATTCTTGGCAGAATAAACAGAACGAGGAGCTTTAAAACTCCCCGTTCTGTTTTTATTACCCCATGAGCGCCGCGATATCCTCTTCCGGCGTGGTTATCGGAGCAATTGCGTACCGCTCGATGAGATAGTTTAATATGTTGGGCGATATAAACGCGGGCAGGGACGGGCCGAGGCGTATGTTTTTTATGCCTAAGTACAATAGCGTCAGCAGTATGCAAACCGCCTTTTGTTCATACCATGACAGCACATATGACAAAGGCAGATCGTTTACGCCGCAGCCAAACGCGTTTGCGAGAGCCACCGCGACCTGAATTGCGCCGTAGGCGTCGTTGCACTGCCCCATGTCCATGAGGCGGGGAAGCCCGGCGATTTCCCCGATATCAAGATCGTTGAAGCGGTATTTGCCGCAGGCCAGCGTAAGAACAATCGAGTCTTTTGGCGTCTTCCTGACGAATTCGGTGTAGTAGTTGCGCCCGGGTTTAGCGCCGTCGCAGCCCGCTACGAGGAAGAAATGCCTGATGGCTCCCGATTTGACGGCTTCGACGACCTTATCCGCAACGGATAATATGGCGCCGTGTCCAAA
Source organism: Clostridia bacterium (assembly GCA_030526935.1). Classification (GTDB taxonomy): domain Bacteria; phylum Bacillota; class Clostridia; order Christensenellales; family Aristaeellaceae; genus JAUNBY01. The sequence goes on along the minus strand of JAUNBY010000111.1, from coordinate 5,397 downwards.
GCCGGTTGTGACCTGCGTTCCACCGTTTATTCCTGTAAACGTCGCGTTTTCGGCATAGCCGCCAAGTTCAAGCGCCTTGTCGATAACGGATTTGAAGTCTTTGTCTTCGCCTATATGCACGGCGTTTGGGTAAGAAACGACCCCGGTGGTAAACACGCGATCGGAATAGCTTGCTTTGGGCGGCATGAGGCAGTTTGTCGTAAACAGCACGGGCGCGGGAATGCCATCGAACTCATTTTGCTGGTTTTGCCACGCGGTTCCGAAGTTGCCCTTGAGATGCGAATACTTCTTTAATTCGGGATAGGCGTGCGCGGGCAGCATTTCACCGTGCGTATAGATGTTTACGCCCTGCCCTTGCGTCTGTTCAAGCAAAAGCTGCAGATCCTTCAAGTCGTGTCCCGTTACGACGATGAACGGCCCTTTCTCGATTCCCAATGGCACGGTCACGGGACTCGGCGCGCCATAGGTTTGCGTATTTGCTTTGTCGAGAAGCGCCATGCATTTGAGATTGACCTCGCCCACCTTCAGGGCGGCGGGCAAAAGGCTTTGGACCGTCGCGCCGGCATCGCCCACTATACGCATTCCCTCGAAAAAGAAATCGGATATTTCGTCGTCGGTATAGCCCAGCATCATCGCGTGATAAGTATAAGCCGCCATGCCACGCAAGCCGAAAAGTATGAGCGATTTGAGACTGCGAATGTCTTCATCGGCGCTCCATAGCCTGAGCGGTTCGCCGCGGGGGGCGCAATCGGGTTTCGAGTCTGATTGCGCGTCGATTTTTTGAGCAAGCGCGGCTGTCGTTTCGGCATTGAAGCTGACGTTGGTGACGGTGGTGAATAGCCCTTCAAGCATCAGTTTGCGCTGTTCATCGTTGGGCGTCTTTGCGTCCAAAGCCATTGCAAGGCCGATGAGCGATCGCGTCAGATCGTCCTGCCCGTTTGACACAAGGGCGCTCTTGCCGCATACGCCGGCGCTTCCCTTGCAGCCCGAGCATCCCGCGGTTTGTTCACATTGAAAGCAAAACATCTTGTTTTCCATTCTCGAATCCTCCTTTGGCGCTTTGATACTATCCTCAACGCCCGTCTTAGGCGATATTTTGCGCCGTACTTTGTTGCTTCCTTTTGAAATATCTCCGATATTTCTGTGGGAAAGCGTGGCTGGCAAAAAATCTCACCGCGTCCGGACGCTTCGTACAGTGCAATACGCGCTAATCGATAATTCTTCCGTCTGTCGAAATCGTAATCACTTGCCACGGTATAAACTTGCCGCTGGCTTGAAGCGCCTTTTTAACGGCGTTCTCGAGTCCCGCGCAGCAAGGCACTTCCATGCGCGCGACGGTAACGCTTTTTATGTCGTTCTCCCCGATTATGGCGGTGAGCTTTTCGGAATAATCCACACCGTCCAATTTAGGGCATCCGACGAGCGTTATATGCCCTTTTATGAAGCGCTCGTGAAATCCCGCGTATGCGTATGCCGTGCAGTCGGCGGCTATCAGAAGTTTCGCGCCGTCGAAATATGGCGCGTTAGCCGCAACTAGCTTTATTTGCACGGGCCATTGCCTAAGGCGGCTCGGTTGTTCGTAAAAGCGCATTGACGGCGCGGCGTCGTTTTCCTTGCGTTCGATGGTTTTAGTTTGCGTACCCGGGCAGCCGCAGGGTAAAACCGAGCCTTCTTTGCTCATTTTCTCCCGCTTATTCTCCATGACAGCCTCTTCGTTGTAGGCTGCGGCTTCGCGCTCGACGAAGGTTATAGCTCCGGTCGGACAAGTCGGCAGACAATCGCCCAACCCGTCGCAGTAGTCATCCCGCATGAGTTTCGCCTTGCCGTTAACCAACTCAATGGCGCCCTCGTGACACGCCGACACACACGCGCCGCATCCGTTGCACTTTTCATCGTCGATACGTATTACTCTTCTTATCATTTTCATGCCCCCATTGCTCGTTCCCGTCCTTGTAAGCGGAGTATACAACAGCGGCGAGCGCAAGTATGTTGTTTGAACAACGAAAACCCGAAAAATATAAATTTAACCGAATGAGAGACAAACCCGATTCGCGGAGCATGGACATCCCACCGCGATTGTGATATGATTGCGACGTGAGGTAAATAACGCTTGCCGTCATGTGCCGGGCAAGGCCGGTTGATTGTAAAATTTTTCATTTGTCTTCAGCGATGAAAGGATTTGACGCGATCATTCGTATTTGTAGTGAAGCCGAAAGGCTTACAACGACGAGGAGGGGAAAGTATATGAAAAAGATGATTGCGGTGGTTCTGATGGCGATGATGGCGTTGTCAATGAGCGTTACCGGGGCAGTTGCGGTACCGGCAACGCGCGGTACGGGCTTTGCGGACGCGGACGGCGACGGTATTTGTGATAACTGCGGCGCGGTGGATGCGGATGGCGACAGCGTGTGCGACAATTTCCGGTTGACGCGTCCTCGCAATGGAATGGGAAGGCGTATGGGACGCGGCGATGCGGGGCGCGGCAACATGAATCGCGGGATTGGATTCATTGACGCCGATAACGACGGGGTCTGCGATAACTGCCCCGTTTTCAACGCGCGTTAGTAAATCCTGGCGGTTTAGCGGCGCGGTTGACGCTATGGGGAGTAAATAACGGAGAGGGTCTTTCATGCGCAGCGAGGCTGAGGTAAACCGTGCGGTGGATCTTTACGCGGACACGGTCAGACGTATTTGTCTGGTGCATTTGAAGAATAATTCGGACATGGAGGATATCTTTCAGACTGTCTTTCTTAAGTATACTCTCAGCGCCGTTGCGTTTGAAAACGACGAACATGAGAGAGCCTGGCTGATACGCGTTACTATCAACCAGTGTAAGGATCTGCTGAAGAGCTTTTTTCGAAGCCGCGTGACGTCGTTGGAACAGGTTTTGGAACAAGCCGCGCCGCAAAGTGACGATCACCGCGAGGTGCTGGAAGCGATTCTCTCTTTACCGCCCAAGTACAAAGACGCCGTATACCTTCACTACTACGAGGGGTATACGGCGATTGAAATCAGCAAACTGCTTGGGAAAAACCTGAACACTGTTTATACGCTTCTTTCGAGAGCAAAAAAACTATTGCGCGATATGCTTGGAGGTGACGGCGATGATCAATCGAATTAAGGACGCGTTCGACAGTGTTCACGCTCAGGAGACCCTAAAACAGAACACGAAGGAAATCATACGCTCGCGCATAAAAACACGCGAATCTTGCCGTTATAATATCAGGCGATTTGCCGTCGCTTGCGCGTGTTTTGTGCTGGTTGTGGTCGCTTTTGGGGGGTGGCATATTTACATGACGCCCGTATCGGCCATCAGTATCAACGTGAATCCTTCAGTTGAACTGGGGGTCAATCGCTTTGAGCGCGTTATTGCGGTAAATGGCTTTAACGATGACGGAATGGAGCTTATTGAGTCTGTAAACATGATGCACCTGCCTTATTTGCGAGCGCTGGAGGTTCTTATGTACAGCGCTTTATTTGAGGAATATCTGGAAGAAGACGCGCTGATATCGATTACTGTCATAGGGCAGACAGAAGAAGACGGCGAAATGATGCGCTCGCGCATCGCCTCCTGTGATTACGCTTCGCGGCCAAATGTCGAATGCCGGTGCGGAAGGCGCGACGAAGTAACCGCGGCGCATGCGCTTGGCCTGTCCTTTGGAAAGTATCGCGCTTTGCTTGAACTACAGGAACTTGATCCAAATGTTACGGCGGAAGACATTCGTGGACTTACGATGCGACAGATCAGAAATATGATTTATGAACTTCGGACGGATACGACGATATGAGCATAAATAAAAGTAAAATGAATAACGACCTGGTTTACGAAATTCTGTCAGTCGTCGATGAAATTCCGGCGGGGCGCGTAGCGACCTACGGACAGATCGCCCGCCTGATTGGAAGGGATAACAACGCAAGGCTTGTGGGAATGGTTTTGAGCAGATCGCAGTATTATGGCGATTATCCCTGCCACAGGGTGGTCAACCACGCCGGAAGACTGGTTCCCGGATGGGCGGAACAGGAATATCTGCTCAACGCCGAGGGCGTTATCGTCGGTGAGAATGGCCGTGTGGAACTGAAGCGCTACCGGTGGGATTGCTGAAAATCAGTATAAGGAAACGCCGAACGAGCGGGCGATTTGTCTGCGCCCGCTCGTTCGGAAAGTCTATTTTGGCGTTTATTTGAGCGCCTCGCCGAGTTTTTCACACGCGGCGAGCGCGTCATCGTCCGGGGCATCGTTGCAGATAACGCTGTCGCAAACGAGCGTCGCGCCGGACGCCAGGCAATCCGCTTCCCAATTTCGCATCCACTCGCCGTCGCCCCAGCCATAGGAACCGAACAGCGCGATCTTTTTGCCTTGAAGCGCGGACTTCACAGCCTCAAACATAGGCTCAAATTCGCTGTCCTCCAACTGCTCCGATCCCATAGACGGGCAACCAAAGGCGATCGCGTCGAACCGCGCCATATTGTCGAGGCCGAAGCTGTCGGCCGTAAACAGCGTGCCGCCGGAACCCTTGGCAACCGCCTGAGCCATTGACTTGGTATTTCCCGTTCCACTCCAGTAAACTACCGCTATATTATTCATAGTAACCTCCATAAATGCTTGTATGTCAAGCGGCTACGGTGAGCCGCAGAACACCGAATCCGCGCCTGTAACAATTAAGATAGACGCGCTGGCACTTTCGATACAGCGCAAAGCGCTTTTGCGCCTCCGCCTCATTTCCATAGGCTTTCCAGCATCCCAGACATTTGTATTCATTTCCGCGATATTTATAAAACCTATGACGTCCTCCAGCGGATAGTCGAGGAACACGCCGATTTCGTGCGGAAACTCCCGTCCGCAGACGACCCTTTGAGACAGTTGCTCAAGGCATGAGTCCATAGACATATCCTCATATCCTTCGCCCGCCAGAAATTCGCGAACGGCGTTGTCTTTAAGGCGCGCGGCCAGCTTTTCGGGGCGGTAGACGTAGATCAACGCGCTTTTCGCGCACGAGCGAATCACCCGAACCCTGACGCCCTTCCGCGACAAAACTCCGTCCGCCTCATCGACGTGCAGGGCGTCGGGACATCCATGCCATGAAAACAGGCTGCCACATTTATGCCCCGCCAGCGTCGGCGCACAATGCGTGATTATCGCCCTCTCAAACACATCGCTCATAAACCGTACTCCTTCTGTTTAAAATGCGACCGCTGTCACCATGTAGTTAGAATATTCTAACTCAAAGTCCAAAAACGAACCGCGCCACGCGGTTAATCTCATCTAACTGCGTGTATGATATCAGAATCACGGTATATTGTCAATGAAATTCTTCGTAAAATGCGCGTAGCTGAACTGCGCGTGTTACTGTTATGTAGTGCCCCATGTCAAGGTCGAGAATGTTAATTCACCGACAA
>JAUNBY010000110.1 GCA_030526935.1 Clostridia bacterium | reverse complement strand
TTATAGGTGCCGGCGACGGGATGCTGGAAGCGGGTGGGGTTGGTGGAGTTGCCGGTTATGGAGACGTCTACGTCTTCGTGGTGCATTATGGCCACGCCCTCGCGCACGTCGTCCGCGCCGTAGCAGCGAACCTTAGAGCGCTCGCCGTCGGAATAGGGCTTCTCCATTACTATTTTAAGTTCGCTCGTCTTATAGTCGAACTCGGTCTGTACGTAGGTAAAGCCGTTTATGCGGCTGATTATCATCGCGGCGTCCTTGCCAAGGCCGTTGAGTATGACCCTGAGAGGCTGCTTGCGAACCTTGTTGGCGTTGCGGGCGATGCCTATGGCGCCCTCGGCGGCGGCGAAGGACTCATGTCCGGCCAGGAAGCAGAAACACTGCGTGTCTTCGCGAAGGAGCATTGCCGCGAGGTTGCCGTGTCCCAGTCCAACCTTGCGCTGATCGGCGACGGAGCCGGGAACGCAGAAGGCCTGAAGACCCTCGCCTATGGCCTCGGCCGCGTCGGCGGCGTTTTTCTTATCCTTCTTCATGGCGATCGCCGCGCCCAGCGTATACGCCCAAACCGCGTTATCAAAGGCGATGGGCTGTATGCCGCGCACTATCTTCTCAACGTCTACGCCCTTGGAAAGCGTATAATCGCGCACCTGCTCGAAATCCGCGAAGCCGTACTGTTCGAGAACAGGCTGTAAAGTCTTTATTCGACGGTCGTATCCTTCAAACGATACCATTATCTTCACCTCTCCTTACTGCTTGCGCGGGTCGATGTGCTTAGCCGCGCCCTCGTAGCGGCCGTAGGTGCCAATGTTCTTTTCGTAGGCTTCGTTGGGAGCGACTCCCTTTTTGATGGCGTCCATCATCTTGCCAAGAGAGACGAACTTGTAGCCGCAGATCTGGTCGTCCTCGTCAAGAGCGATAGAAATCACGTAGCCTTCAGCCATTTCGAGATAGCGCGCGCCCTTCGCGCGGGTTCCGTACATGGTGCCTATCTGAGAGCGAAGACCCTTGCCCAGATCCTCAAGCCCCGCGCCTATGGACAATCCGTCGTCGGAGAAGGCCGACTGCGTGCGCCCGTAGACGATTTGCAGGAACAGTTCGCGCATCGCGGTGTTGATGGCGTCGCAGACGAGGTCGGTATTAAGCGCCTCGAGTATGGTTTTGCCGGGCAGTATCTCGCTGGCCATGGCCGCCGAGTGGGTCATGCCGGAACATCCCAGCGTCTCTACGAGAGCTTCCTCGATGACGCCATTTTTGACGTTGAGCGAGAGCTTGCACGCGCCCTGCTGAGGGGCGCACCAGCCTACGCCGTGGGTAAAGCCGGATATGTCGGTTATCTCTTTAGCCTTTACCCATTTGCCCTCCTCGGGAATGGGCGCGGGACCGTGGTTGGGGCCTTTCGCCACGCAAACCATCTCTTCTATTTCGCGTGTGTACTGCATCTTTTGTCCTCCCTTTAGCCCTCTGGTTTTGATCGCCCCGGGCGCGGTTTAATCCCGCCTCGGGCGACCAGACGAAGCTTTCTATTCATTATATCATAAAAGCCGTCGATAATGATGTTAAATTATATACCGTAAACCCTTTTTGCCGTTTTATACAGGACTTTATCCTTCTCGTCCCCCGTCAGGCGGAGCTTATCGAGGCGGCCGAGTTCTTCCGCGGGCGTCCACATTGGGAAGTCGCTTCCGAACATAACCCTGTCGGCGCCGTAGCGCCTGAGTATATCCCGCGCGAGGGAAGGTTCGAGCGCGTAGAGCGAACTTGAGCAGTCGACGGATATATTGTCGCGGCGGCAAAGCGCCCGGGAACCTTCGTCCCAGTTTGACCAGCAGCCGAAATGCGCTCCGACGAAAGACAGGCGGGGGAAGTTGTCGAGGACGTCCAGCACCTGTTCGGGATTTGAGTTCGTATAGCGCGTATCGCCCGTATGCGCGAGAAGCGTAAGCCCCATCTCCTGCATCGCCTCGTACATCGCGAAAAACCGGCGGTCGTTTATGGCGACGCGCTGTATGTCGGGATGTATCTTTATGCCGCGAAGCCCCAGAGACTTAATGCGTTTTACCTCATCGGCCTTGTCGGGGTAGTCCTGATGCATGGCGCCCAGGCCCCTTAAAAAATCGCAGTGCTCGGCTACCGTCGAGGCTATGTAGTCGTTTACGCTTTGGGTTTGCTTAGACGTCGTCGCGGCGGAGCAGACGACGCACATGTCCACGCCCGCCTCGTTTTCGAGGCGAAGGAGCCTGGCGAGGCTCCCCTCGGCTTCCATGGGTATCCCATAGAAGCCAGAGGTCGCCTCGGTCGCTTTTACGGCTATAGGGTCGGGGAATATATGAGTATGAGTGTCGATTATCATTTGTTCAATATCAGGCTTTCTCCCGTCATTTGCTGGGGTTTATTAAGTCCCATCAGGGTGAGCATGGTCGGGCACAGGTCGCAAAGCTTGCCGTCTTTCCTAAGCTCGTATTTGGGATGATCGGGATCGATGACTATAACCGGCACGGGGTTGGTGGTGTGCGCGGTGAACGGCGCTGATACCGATTCGTCCCACATCTTGTCGGCGTTGCCGTGGTCGGCGGTGATTATGGCCTTGCCGTGCTGCTTGAGTATAGCGTCCACAACGCGGCCTACGCACTCGTCTACGGTCTTTACGGCCTTGACCGCCGCCTGCATGATTCCCGTATGTCCCACCATGTCGCAGTTGGCGTAGTTGAGTATTATCACGTCGAATTTGTTCTTTTCTATCTCGGCTATGACCGCGTCCGTGACCTCGTAGGCGCTCATCTCGGGCTTGAGGTCGAACGTCGCCACGTCGGGGGAGTGGATGAGTATCCGTTCCTCGCCGGGGAAGGTCTTTTCCTCGCCGCCGTTGAAGAAGAATGTGACGTGCGCGTATTTCTGGGTTTCGGCGATTCGAAGCTGCTTCATGCCGAGGGTCGATATATACTCGCCCATCGTCATGTCGAGAGCTTCCGGAGGATAGGCCACGAGCACGTTTGGCATGGTCTCGTCGTACTGGGTCATGCAAACGTAGGTGAGGTTGAAAAACCCGTTCTTCCTTTCAAATCCGTTAAAATCGGGATCCACGAAGGCGCGGGTTATCTGCCTCGCGCGGTCGGGGCGGAAGTTGAAGAATATGACGGAGTCGTTTTCCTTTATCGTCGCGCCGCCCTTTATGACGGTAGGCAGCATGAACTCGTCGGTCAGGCCGTTTTTATAGGAATCCTCTATGGCTTTGACCGGATCGTCGGCTTCGACGCCCTGAGCGTAGACCATCGCGGCGTAGGCTTTTTCAACCCTGTCCCACGCGAAGTCCCTGTCCATGGCGTAATAGCGCCCCATGACGGTGGCTATTCTGCCCGTGCCAATGAGTTTTATCTCCTCTACCAGTTCCTTTACGAAGCCCGCGCCGGAGGATGGCGGCTCGTCGCGGCCGTCGAGAAGCGAATGTATATATACCTTCTCCACGCCGTTTCTCTTAGCCATTTCGAGAAGACCGTAAAGGTGCTTCTGATGCGAATGAACGCCGCCGGGGGAAACGAGGCCTATCAGGTGAAGCGCGCTCGAGTTGGCCTTGCAGTTTTCCATGGCCTTTAAAAGCGCGGGATTCTCGAAAAACACGCCGTCCTGTATGTCCTTGCTGATTTTGACCAGCATCTGATATACCACGCGTCCCGCGCCTATATTGGTGTGGCCGACCTCGCTGTTGCCCATCTGCCCGTCCGGAAGGCCCACGTCGAGGCCGGAAGCGCCTATCTGTGTATGGCAGTACTGCGCCTTGAGCCTGTCGAGATTGGGAGTGCCCGCGACGGATATGGCGTTTTTGTCATTAGGCTCGGCGATTCCGAAGCCGTCCATTATTATGAGGGCGGTGGTCATCAATAGTTCACCACCTGGGCGAAATCGGCGGCCTTGAGGCTCGCGCCGCCGATGAGGCCGCCGTCTATCTCGGGCTGGCTCATCAGACCCTTGACGTTGGAACCCTTCATGGATCCGCCGTACTGTATGCGCACGGCGTCGGCTACGTCCTTGCCATACCTGCCCTCTATGGCCTTGCGGATTACGCCTATGGTCTCGTTGGCCTGCTCGTCGGTGGCGGTCAGGCCCGTGCCGATGGCCCAAACGGGTTCGTAGGCGACGACGACGTTCTTTATCTCGTCGGGGGTCAGTCCGGTCAGAGCCATGAGAGTCTGATAGGCGACTATGGCGTCGGTATAGCCGTCTTCGCGCTCGTCCTTCATTTCGCCCACGCATATGATAGGTATGAGGCCCGCTTTTACGGCGGCTACAGTGCGCTTGTTGACGGACTTGTCGGTTTCGCCGAAGAACTGCCTGCGCTCGGAGTGGCCGATTATGACGTATTCGCAGCCGACGGCCTTGAGCATGTCGCAGCTGAGTTCGCCCGTGAAAGCGCCCTTCTCGGCGAAGTGTACGTTTTGAGCGCCGAGCCTGACATTGGTTCCCTCTACGACCGATTTCACGGCGCTAAGGCAAACGGCGGGCGGGCAGACGACTACGTCGCACTTCGCGTCCGCAACGAGGGGTATGAGATCCTTTACCAGCACGGCGGCTTCTTCGGGGGTTTTGTTCATCTTCCAGTTTCCGGCTATTATGGGCTTACGCATGTGTCTATCCTCCTGATATTGTCGCTTTTGTCTTATTACTTGTCGTTGAGAGCCGCGACGCCGGGGAGCGTCTTGCCCTCGAGGAATTCCAGGGAAGCGCCGCCGCCGGTGGAGATGTGGCTCATCTTGTCGGCAAGACCCATCTGCGTTACGGCCGCCGCGGAGTCTCCGCCGCCTATGATGGTCGTCGCGTCGGAATTTGCGAGCGCTTCGGCGATGGCCAGGGTGCCCTTGGCGAAATTTGGCATTTCAAACACGCCCATGGGGCCGTTCCATACGACGGTTTTGGCGCTCTTTATCTCGTCGGAGAAGAGCTTTATTGTCTTGGAGCCTATGTCGAGGCCCTGATAGCCGTCAGGGATGCCCTTTTCGGAATCGATGGTGATAATGTCGCAGTCGTTTTCAAACTTGTCGCCGCAGACATTGTCGATGGGCAGAAGCAGCTTGACGCCCTTTTTCTCCGCCTTTTCCATGAGTTCTTTGGCCAGGGATACGCGCTCCTCGTCCAGGAGGGAATCGCCTATCGGCCTTCCGAGGGCGACCTGGAAGGTATAGGCCATGCCGCCGCCGATTATGAGCGAATCGACCTTTTCAAGCAGGTTGGTTATGACGCCTATCTTGTCCTTGACCTTCGCGCCGCCGAGAATGGCCACGAAGGGGCGGGCGGGGTTGTTTACGGCTTCGCCCAGGAAGTCGAGTTCCTTGCCGATGAGGAAGCCCGCGACGGCCGGGAGATAGGCCGCGACTCCTGCGGTGGAGGCGTGGGCGCGGTGAACGGTGCCGAACGCGTCGGAGACGTATATATCCGCCATCGACGCGAGTTCCTTCGCGAAAGCGGGATCGTTTTTCTCCTCCTCGGGCATGAAGCGGAGGTTCTCAAGCAGCACGGCGCTGCCGGGCTTTACCTCGGAAGCGAGCTTTTTGGCGTCCTCGCCCACTACGTCCTTGGCGAGCTTTACTTCGAATCCCAGCTTTTCCGTCAGCGCTTTGGCGACGGGGGCGAGGGAGTATTTCATATTAAATTCTCCCTTGGGGCGTCCCAGGTGGGAGCACAGAACGACCGCCGCGCCCTGGTCGAGAAGATACTTAATGGTCGGAAGCGCGGCGTTTACGCGCGTGAGGTCGGTGATGTTCTTATCCGCGTCGAGCGGCACGTTGAAGTCGCATCGTACCAGAACTTTCTTACCGGCTACGTCGATGTCCTTTATGGTCTTTTTGTTCATAAACAGCATCTCCTTCGTCATTGACAAATTTCTAACGCCTATATTTTATCCTGCAAATGTTAATCTGTCCAGCAGCCACCAAATACATTACACGCCATGATGCATATTTAACGTTGATGTGCTAAAATGTCGCCTAGCTAAGGGGTTGACGGCGTAGCGCGACTGCGCTTTCCCCGGCGATATGCGAGGTGGTTTTAACATTGGCCGAATCAATAATAAAGCTCAGGGACGTGGAATTCGCCTATCCGGGCGCGGAGAAAAACGCGGTTGACGGCGTGTCTCTGGACGTGTACGAGGGCGAGTTTTTGGCGATATTGGGACATAACGCCAGCGGCAAATCGACGATGGCGAAGCTTATGAACGCGCTGTTTACCGCGACGGGTGGCAGGGTCGAAGTCGCGGGACTCGACGCGAGCGACGAAAAAAACACATGGGAAATAAGAAAGAACTGCGGAATGGTATTTCAAAACCCGGACAACCAGCTCGTAGCCACGATAGTGGAGGAAGACGTAGCCTTTGGGCTTGAGAACCTTGGCGTACCGTCGCAGGAGATATTGCCCCGGGTTCATCGGGCGCTTGAGGCGGTCGGCATGGGCGAATACGCGGGATCGGCTCCGCATCTTCTATCGGGCGGTCAGAAGCAGCGCGTCGCCATAGCCGGGGTGCTGGCCATGCGCCCGCGCGTGATAGTCTTCGACGAGTCGACCGCCATGCTCGACCCGTCGGGGCGCGAAAGCGTTATGGAGGTTGTAAACAGGCTTCGCCGTGAGATAGGGCTTACCGTCGTGTGGATAACGCACTTCATGGACGAGGCGGCGCAGGCGGACAGACTGGCGATAATGTCGGACGGAAAGATAGCCGTGACGGGCGAGCCGCGCGATGTCTTCTCGGACGTCGAAAAGGTGCGATCTCTGGGGCTCGACGTTCCTGAGATGACTAAAATGGCCATGTCTCTCAAGGAAAAGGGACTTGATATTCCAGGAGGAATAATGACAGTGGATGAAATGGTGGTGAGTCTGTGCCGATTGAAGTCAGAAACCTGAGCCATGTCTATTCGCCCGGAAGCCCTTTTCAGTACGTAGCCCTTAACGACGTTTCGTTTACCGTAAACGAGGGAGAGGTCGTGGGTCTCATAGGGCATACCGGCTCGGGCAAGTCCACGCTCGTTCAGCATCTTAACGGACTTCTCAAGCCCTCGTCGGGGCAGGTGCTCGTGGACGGGGTCGATCTGGCGGACAAGGCCGCCGATCTGCGCGGAGTCAGAAAAAAGGTCGGGCTGGTGTTCCAGTATCCCGAGTACCAGCTTTTCGAGGAGACGTCTTTAAAGGACATAGCCTTCGGCCCCAAAAACCTGGGGCTTAGCGAGGACGAGGCGACTGAAAGGGCGCGCTGGGCGGCGTCTCTCGTGGGTCTTGGAGAGGACATGCTCGACAGGTCGCCGTTCGATCTGTCGGGAGGGCAGAAGCGTCGCGTCGCCATAGCCGGAGTGCTCGCGATGCAGCCAAAGACGCTCGTCCTCGACGAACCCGCGGCGGGGCTTGACCCTATGGGCCGAAAGGAAATGCTCGAGCTTCTCGTAAGGCTTCACGAGAAGGGCGGGTTGACGCTTATAATGGTGTCTCACTCGATGACGGACGTGAGCAGGCTGTGTTCGAGGGTGCTCGTGATGAACAGGGGAACCCTCGCCATGGACGCGTCCCCCGCCGAGGTTTTCGCGCGGGGCGACGAGCTTATAAATATGGGTCTGGGGCTTCCCAAGGCCGCCGAACTTCGAAGGCGGCTCAACGAGGCGGGATTTAATATCCCCGCCGACATATGGAAGACCAGGGACGTAGAGGACGCCATAATAAGGGCGATAAAGGAGGGGAGCGGCAATGGTTAACATCACCATAGGGCAGTTTTTCCCCGGAACCTCGGTCGTTCACCGCCTCGACCCGCGAATGAAGATAATGCTCACGCTCGCGATGATAGTCGTGGTATTTCTGGTAAAGGATTTCCTCGGATACGCGTTTTGCTTTGCCTATGTGATAGCGGCGGCGCTGATATCCTCGACAAGGCTGAAGCTTATGATAAAGGCTTTGAAGCCTCTGCTTTTTATAATAGCGTTTACGTTCGTCTTAAACGTCTTTTTCGCGACGGGAGGGGACGTCATATTCAGGCTGGGATTCATGACCATAACCTCGCAGGGCCTGTCAAGCGCGGTTTTCATGGCCTTGAGGCTTATACTTCTCGTCTTTGGAACGCAATTGTTGACGCTCACAACGTCACCCATTGCGCTTACCGACGGCATGGAGTCGCTTTTCAAGCCGCTGTCAAAGCTCGGCTTTCCCGCTCACGAGCTGGCGATGATGATGTCCATAGCGCTAAGGTTCATACCCACGCTTCTCGAGGAAGCGAATAAAATCATGATGGCTCAGAAGGCCAGGGGCGCGGATTTTGAAAGCGGAAACCTCATAAACCGCGCGAAGGCCATGCTTCCGCTGCTGGTTCCGCTTTTCGTGTCGGCGTTTCGCCGCGCGGACGAATTGGCGCTGGCTATGGAGGCCCGCTGCTACAGGGGAGGAGAGCACAGGACGAAGATGAAGGTATTGAAGCTGTCCCGCCTCGACTGGTACGCCGCCGGGACGATGGTCGCACTGATAGCTCTTGTCGCGATAAGATGAGGATAAAACTCACAGTAGAGTACGACGGGACGAATTACGCCGGCTGGCAGAGGCAGGAAAACGCGCTCGCGGTTCAGCAGGTTCTGGAAATGTCGCTTTCAAAACTTCTCGCAAGGGATACCCCCGTAGCCGGAGCCTCGCGCACCGACGCGGGGGTTCACGCGCTTGGACAGGCGGCGCATTTCGACGCGGCAAGCTCCATCCCCCCCGAGAAATACGCCTTCGCGCTCAACGCGATGCTTCCGCCGGACATACGCGTGTGCGAATCGAAAGAGGTTGCCCCCGGTTTTCACGCCCGCTTCTCATCGACGGGAAAGCTGTACAGATATGTGATGTACGACAGGCGGCAGCCCTCGGCTCTTTACCGGAACATGTGCGCGCACAGCATATACCCTCTCGACGAGGCGCTTATGAAC
>JAUNBY010000109.1 GCA_030526935.1 Clostridia bacterium | reverse complement strand
CGCTGCGGCGGGCACCTGGCGCTTCGCGCGGTCTGCGACCCCCAGAGGGGAAGGCAAAGCTTAAAGCAGCTTTGCGGACAAGTCCAGCTTTATCTGCGACGTGACGACTATCCCCGCCTCAATTCCGAATTGAATTACCCAGTTGACGAAACAAGGGTGAACAGTAACCGAAAAGCCGCCGCCAGACCGCATACAGGCCGTTATATCGCGGTTTATTCGGCGGGGCGCCGCGCGTCGCGCGATTCTAATCGCGCCTGAACAGATCCCTGGTATAGACCTTGTCCTTCACGTCGACGAGTTCGTCGGTGAAGCGGTTGGCGATTATGACGTCGGTCATGGCCTTGAACTGGTCGAGGTCGCGGATGACGCGGCTGTTGTAGAAATCGTCCTGCTTAAGCGACGGCTCGTAAACCACCATTTCTATGCCCTTGGCCTTCACGCGCTTCATGACGCCCTGTATGCTGCTCTGGCGGAAGTTGTCCGACCCGGCCTTCATCGTGAGACGGTAAACGCCGACTATGGGCTTGGGATTGGCGGGATAGCCGGCCTTCGCGAGAATCCTTTCGGCGATGAAGTCCTTGCGCGTCCTGTTGGCCTCGACTATGGCTCCGATTATATTGTTGGGTACGCTGTAGTAATTGGCGAGGAGCTGCTTTGTGTCCTTGGGCAGGCAGTACCCGCCGTAGCCGAAGGAGGGGTTGTTGTAATGGCTGCCTATTCGCGGGTCGAGCGATACCCCGTCGATTATGGACTTAGTGCTCAGTCCCCGAACCTCGGCGTAGGTGTCCAGTTCGTTAAAGAAACTCACGCGGAGAGCAAGATAGGTGTTGGCGAAAAGTTTCACGGCCTCGGCCTCTGTCGGGTTCATGAAAAGCGTGGGGATGTTTTCCTTTATCGCGCCCCCCGCCAACAAGTCGGCGAATACGCGCGCGGCCTTCTCCAGCCTCCGGTTGCCCTCCGGAACGCCCACTATAATGCGGCTGGGATACAGGCAGTCGTAAAGCGCCTTGCCCTCGCGCAGAAACTCGGGACTGAAAAGTATGTTGTCGCAATGGTACTTTTCCCTGAGCGATTCGGTATATCCGACCGGCACGGTCGATTTTATGACTATGACGGCGTCGGGATTTATTTCAATGACCTGTTCGACGACGCTCTCTACCGACGAGGTGTCGAAGTGGTTTTTGTCCGGATCGTAGTTGGTAGGCGTCGAGACGATAACGAAATCCGCGTCGGCGTAAGCGTATTTCGCGTCCGTCACGGCCTTGAGGTCGAGCTGTTTATGGGCGAGATAATCGATTATCTCCGCATCCATAATGGGGCTTTCGCGGCGGTTGATCATATCGGCTTTCTCAGCTATTATGTCCACCGCGGTAACGCGGTTTTTCTGCGCGAGAAGCACCGCGTTGGAAAGACCCACGTATCCCGTTCCCGCGACGACGATATTATACTCCAATTTTTCCATAATCCACCTCTTTCGTTGCCCGCCGCTCAGCTTCCCGACCTGCTCAACACCGCGAGCACGGTTTTAAGTATGATTCTGATGTCCCTCCATATGGAGCGCGTTCCTATGTAGCTTACGTCCATATCGACCCATGTGTCGAAGCCTATCTCGTCGCGCTTGGGCTGGGACTGCCATTCGCAGGTAAGCCCGGGCGTAACGCTCAGGCGAATCTCGTGATAGCGGCTGTACTGCTGCACCTCGTCGGGAAGCGGCGGCCTGGGGCCTACTATGGCCATATCGCCCTTTAATATGTTCACAAGCTGCGGAAGTTCGTCCAGACTCGTCTTGCGAAGTATGCGGCCCACCCTCGTTATGCGGGGGTCGTTTGCTATCTTGAAGGCCGGGCCGTCCTTCTGGTTGAGCTTTTCAAGCTCCTTCTTGCGCGCTTCCGCGTCTACCACCATCGTCCTGAATTTATACATGGTGAACGGCTTTTTATGCCGGCCGAGGCGCGTTTGCTTGAATATGGGGCTTCCCTTGGGGTCATCCAGGTATATGGCGGCCGCTATGAGACCCATCAGGGGCGACAAAACCACGAGAGCCACGAAGGATATGGAAACGTCCATGCCGCGCTTGACCTTCCAGTAGGAACGCCGGTTCTTGCTGTACACCTGTTCGAGCAGATCCATGCGGTCGAGCGTTCCGACCTGCCTTAGAAGCTTAAGGTCGTTTTCTATGAGCTTAAGGCAGAGTATGATGTCCGGGTTGAACGCCCCGCATTCGCCGGAGATGATTTTTTCGATGGCTTCGTCGTGGGATATGGCGTCTTTGTAGTTGTCCTCTATCAGCGCGTCGTATACCTCGGTCACGGAGACGAACTGCGCCTCGATCGGTATTTCGTCGCCCTTCAGCCCATCGGGATAGCCGCTTCCGTCGTAGCGCTCGTGGTGGTAAAGGCAGATGTTTCTGAGCAGATGCGCTTCGTCGCCCAATTTGTATATCTCGGCCATGCGGTCGATGATCTGGGCGCCCGCTACGGTATGCTGCTTGATCTCTTCGTACTCCTTCGTACTGAGAGGCGCTTTTTTCTGAAGCAGGCTGTCGGGGACGGATATCTTTCCTATGTCGTGAAGGCCCGCGCCCTCGCAGATAAACTCCATCGTCAGCCTTGGCATGGCCTTTTCCGGGAACAGGTCGTTGTACTTGTAGCACAACAGCCGGGTGTACCTCTTAACATGCTGGAAGTGCGCGACGTTCTCATTGGAATGGTAGCTCAGCATCACCTGAGCGAAGTCCATTACGTTTTTGAGTTCGCGATTCTTTTTAGGCGACTGTAAGCCTACGTCCACAGGCGCTTTCGTCGTCATGCCCGTTCGCTCCTTTCAACCGTACCGCTTTTGTCAATTCCGCTTCGCCTGTCAATGGCGCTTTTATATACCTCGATTGTGGCGTCCGTCACCGCGTCCCAGTTGAAATTCTCCCTTACGTATTCCACGCGCGCTTCAGCCGCCTTTTCGTCGGGCTTTTCCCGAAGCATTTTTTCAAGCTCCGCCCTGAGCGACTGGCTATCGCCCTTTTGGAAGTAGCGCGCGTGCTCGCCCGCCGTTTCGCGGTTTTCCGCAATGTCGCTGACCAGACAGCGCCTGCCGTAGCTCAGAGCTTCGAGGAGGCTTATGGGCATGCCCTCTATATCGCTCGGAAGCACGTATATATCCGCCGCGCTCATCAATTCCTCAAACGTCCTTCCGGTGACGAAGCCCGTCGTTATTATGCGGCTGTCCTCGCTCGCCATATTGACGACGAGGGAGACGTATCCGGTTTTCTGTTCGATATTTCCCGCGATAACGAGGGGTTTGTCCGTTTTGATTTCCCTGTAGGCGGCTATGAGGTGATGAAGTCCCTTTTCGGGAACTATGCGGGCGAGAAAGAGTATGTAGCCGTTTTTCTCCAGTCCCCAGCGGGACTTTATCTCGTCTGGCTCTACGGGGGGCTTGACGGTTATGCCGTTGTTTATCAGCCGGCAATGGCGGGAATAGGTCTTTTCAAAGTAGTCCTCGCAGTCTTTCGAAAGCACTATGACCTCGTCGGCGCGCTTCGCGGCCGTCTTTTCGCCCAGCATGATATAGCGCGTGGCAAAGCCGCCCCATTTGGCGCGCTGCCAGTCCAGGCCGTGTATGGTTACAACCGTGGGTACGCGAAAAAGCCGGGTTACACCAGACATGGCGGCGGGGCCTTCCGCGTGTATATGAATAACGTCGTAACCCTTGAAAACGGCTCTTAATACGGCGAAAAGCGAATACACCGCGGCGTTGAGCGCGCTGTGTCTGAATGTGCGAACCCTTAAGAGGTTTACGCCCTTATATTCAGACCTTTTGGGCATGTCTTTCTGAACGGACGGTTCCCACCGGTTATAGCAGTCCACCTGATGCCCGCGCCGCGCCAGCCTTTCCGCAAGCTCCGTCACGACGACTTCCACGCCTCCCTCGCGCGAGGGCACGCGCTTATGCCCGATCATGGCTATCTTCATATGCCTGCGCCGCATTGCGCGGCTTCCTCCTTTGTAATACTATCCGGTATTTTTATTATACTTGTTTCTTTCCCGCTTGTAAACATGGATTTGGTATTTTATCCTTTTTTTAGAAATATGTCAATGTTTCACTTGTTATTTGAGGGTATGTTGTTGTATAATCTATCAAAGGGAGCCGATGTTGAGTTTATGGTATATAATTTGGGGAGGATGTGACCGGTATGCGAAACGCTGTAGTCGCGTTTTTATCTGTGTGCAGGCTGGCGTTATTGTCGCTCGTTAGAAGGGGCGTGAAGTTCAACCCCGTGCAGGATATATCGCCGTCTTCTAAGGTGAGCGTTGAAAAGGGCGGGAAACTCACGCTCGGCGCCAGGACGCACCTGCGCCCGCGCGCGCTCATACACGTACTGTCGGGCGGGAATATGCGCCTTGGAGCGCATTGTTACATGGGGCAAGGCTCCATAATCACCTGCAAAGGCGAAGTTACCGTTGGCGACGGGGTGTCGTTTGGCCCCAATGTAACGGTATACGACCACGACCACGTTTTTGGCGTCGACGGCGGCTTCAGGCGCGAGGAATATACGACGGCGCCCGTCGTCATAGGAAAAGACGTCTGGATAGGAGCGGGAACAATTATCCTCAGGGGAACGAATATCGGCGACAACTGCGTAGTGGGCGCGGGTTGTCTTCTCAAGGGCGATTATCCCCCGGGATCGTTGATAATCCAGAAAAGGACGACCTCGGTAAAGCCGATAAAGCCTGTTCAATGACGAAAGGGTGATGGTATACAATGAAGATATTGCTCATAAACAAGTTTCACTTTCCCAAGGGCGGCTCCGAAAGCTACTACTTCGCCCTGGGCGACGCGCTTCGCTCGCTCGGCCACGAGGTGATATGGTTTTCGATGAAGGATGAAAAGAACGTCCCCTGTCCCCAGAGCGGGTATTTCTCGCGGCACGTAGGCCTCGAAGAAGGGCAGTCCGCTCTGGAAAAAATCAGAACCGCCCTGCGGTTCATCTATTCCCCGCAGGCCGGGCGAAGCATCGCGGCTTTGATTGAAAAGGAGAAGCCCGACGTCGCGCACCTCAATCTCGTGCACAGGCATCTGACGTTTTCAATAGTAAACCGCCTTAAGAAGAACGACGTGCCCATGGTCTTCACCATGCACGATCTGATAGCCCTCTGCCCGTGCTATACAATGCTTTCAAACGGCAAGGTGTGCGACAAGTGCGCAAACGGCAATCCGTTTTACTGCGTAAAGAACCGCTGCGTTCGCGGCTCCATGTTCACAAGCCTGCTTTCGACGCTGGAGGCGGTTTATCTTCGCCTTAGCCGGGGATACGACAAGATCAACCTCTACATCGCCCCCTCGCGCTTCCTGCGCGACAGACTGGTCAAGAGCGGTTTTTCAAAAAGTCCCGTTTTATACAAATGCAATTTCCTTGCGCCGGACTTCGTTTACGAGCGCAGCGATCAGCCGGGAGGGTATCTGCTTTACGCGGGAAGGCTGTCGCCTGAAAAGGGCTTGAGGACGCTCCTCAAAGCCTACGTCGCCGCGAAGCCCGAGGCGGATCTGTACGTCGCGGGAGACGGCCCCGAGCGCGAATGGGCGGAACAGTTCGTCGAAAAGAGCGGCATGGGGTCGAGAATCAGATTGCTCGGACATCTTGACAGGGCGTCGATGGCCGACGTGATGGCGAAATCCCGCGCGATAGTCGTCCCGTCCGAATGGTACGAGAACTGCCCCTATTCGATTATGGAGGCCATGGGCAAGGGAAAGCCCGTCGTGGCCGCGGACACGGGCGGTATACCGGAACTGGTAAAAGACGGGAAGACAGGCTGGCTCTTCCGCGCGTTTGACCAGGCGGAGCTTGAAAAGGCGCTGGTCAAGGTCGTCAACATGACGGATGGAGAATACGAAGCCATGTGCCAGGCCGCGCTCGACGAGGCGGTCAGCCGCTTCGACGCGAAGCGCTACGCCCGCGATATGGTCGAAATATATGAAAAGCTCGTTTCCGGGGAGAAGGTCGAGGGGTGAACGGAAAACCGCCTGGCCGTCGCGCGCAATGCGGCAAATCCCCGACGAAACCGCCGACGTCCAACCCCTGATTACCACAGCATTAGGAGGTATCGCGATGAAAATTCTGCTGGTTCGCACATTTCCCGACGTGCTCAACGTATCCAACTACAACTCGCAGGAACTGGGCCTCGCGCGCGCCTTTGCGAAGCTCGGGCATAAATGCGACATAGTATATTATTGCGGCGACGAGCCGGATCACGACGAGAGCTTTCCCTCCGAGGGAGAGCCGGTCGTGATACACTGGCTCCACGGCCGCGCGGTTTTCAAAAACGCGATTTTCCCGTCGCTCGACGCCCTTTTGCCCCAATACGATATTATTCAGACCAACGGCTACGATCAGTATACGAGCTGGAAGCTCTATACCGGCAAAAACCCGAACGTCACGCTTTATCACGGGACGTATCTGAGCGATTTCAACCGCAAATACAAAATGCGCACGGCGATATTCGACGCCTTATTCATGATAAGGCATAAAGACCGCGTTCGCCGCACGCCCTGCTTTACCAAGAGCGGACTTGCCGAACAGTTCCTTCGAACGAAGGGCTTTACCGACGTTACCGCCGTGGGCGTGGGCTTCGACGCGGAAAGGCTCGAACGGGGCGGCGAGGAGAGCGAGTGGGTAAAAAAGCTTCGCGACGAAAAGGGAGACAGGCGCTACCTTCTCTATATAGGCCATATAGACGAACTTCGAGATACTCTGTTCCTCTTGCGCGCGGCCGCGAGGGCAATGATAGCGGACGAAAGAATCGAGCTTGTCATCGTCGGAAAGGGCGAGGAGGAATATACGAAAAAATGCCGCGAACTGGCAGAAAGCCTTGGCATTTCCTCCAAAATACATTATCAGCCGTCGCTTCCGCAATCCCAGCTAAAGGCGCTTTATGAGGCGTCGGACGCGTTTTTGCTGCCCAGCCGTCACGAGATATTCGGCATGGTGCTTCTGGAGGCGATGTACTTCGAAGTCCCCGCGATAACGACGTACAACGGCGGCTCGCAGATGATGATACGCGACGGCGAAAACGGCTTTATAATCGGGTCGAGAACCGAGGAGGACGAAAAGAAATGGGCGGAAAGGGCGCTTGAAATCGCCGCGGGCAAATACCCCGAAATGGGGCGCGCCGCGAGCAGAACCGTGCGCGAAAACTACATGTGGCTGCCCATCGCCAGGCGCATGCTCGAGCGCTACCAGCGCATGCTTGACGAAAAAGGCGTAAAGGAACGGGGAGTATGAAGCGGATAGAAAAAAGCGTGCGAAACATGGCCTACGGCCTTCTTTTCCAAGTCATAAACATCGCCTCGGCGTTCGTCGTGCGCACGGCTCTCGTCAACGCCTTCGGAGTCTCGGTATCGGGACTGAACAGCGTTATGACCGAAGTCGTGGCGCTTTTGTGCATGGCGGAACTGGGCGTCGGGACGGCCATAACCTATCACCTTTACAAGCCCCTGGCCTGTGAGGATTATCACAGGGTCGCCCAGCTCATGCGCCTTTTCCAGACGGCTTATCGCGTCGTGGCGGCGGCCATAGCGTTAATCGGCGCGTTGACGATACCGTTCATACACCTGATTGTCAACGACGCGAGCCTCGACCTGCCCTATATACGCGCGACCTACGTCCTTTTCATAATCCGCTCGTCGGTGAGCTACCTTTTCTCCTACAAGGCCACGCTTCTGAACGCCGACCAGAAATCGCACAGGGTCTCGCGGATCAACTGCATCGTAAGGCTCATAACGGCGACGGTCAGCGTCGTTGTAATGGTCGTGTTCAGGAGCTTTTTCGGATACCTCGCGGTGGAGGCCGCGAGCGCCCTCGCGTTCAACGCCTTCGTATCCCGCGCCGCGAACCGCGAATACCCGTTCCTGAGCGACAAGGTTGAAAGCCTCCCCCGCGACGATAGAAAAATGGTGCTTTCAAACGTAAAGCACGTATTTATAGGTTCCATATCGGGCAAGGTGACGAATTCTACGGACAACGTCCTCATATCGCTTCTGGTGAGCACCGCGACGGTCGGCTATTACGCCAACTACTCCCTTATAATAAACGCCGTGCGCAACGTGATAAATCAGATAACGCAGTCCACGCACGGCGCGATTGGCAACGTAATGGCCTCGGAGAGCGACGAAAAATGCGACGAGATATTAAGGCGTCTGACGTTTGTGATATTTCTCATAAGCGCGGCGGCGGGGGTCTGCCTTTACTGCCTTTCGTCCCCCTTCGTGGGCAGGCTGTGGTACGACGAAAGCTTTATAATCTCCCCGTCGGTCGTATTTATACTAAGCGTCAATTTCTTTTTGAACGTCGTTCACGAGCCGCTTTATCAGGCGGTGAGGACGAGCGACCTTTTCTCGCGGGACAAGAACATATCCCTCCTGGGAAGCGCGGTCAACCTGGCCGTATCGCTGGTTCTGGGCAAATTCATCGGAATGCTCGGCATATTTATTGGCACGACATGCACCTTCGTCATACAGATGACTCTCAAGACGCGCCTGTTGTACGCGAGGCGGCTCAACATGTCGCCAAAGGGTTTTTTCGTGCTGCTTGGAAAGATGACGGCCATTGTGATAGCAGCCCTGTTCGTCGCGGGGTGGATTTGCTCGTTGATAACGCTCGACAGCATTTTCGTCGAGCTTCTGGTAAAACTCGTCATCGCCCTGGCGGTGAGCGCCGCCATGTGCCTTATACCGTTTGTTCGCTCGCCGGAACTGAAGTACGTGACGTGGCTGCTGAAAAGGGCGGCGGAGAAAGTCGGCGCGCGGGTTAGAAGGTGATATATGTGGGGCGGATGGCGGGAAATGGTTCTCGCGAAAGGGTTCGTTTTTTACGTCTAACGCCCTGAACGACGTAAAAAAACCGCTTGACACATCCGCGCGTCTTGCGGTATAATAATG
>JAUNBY010000574.1 GCA_030526935.1 Clostridia bacterium | reverse complement strand
CCTTGACTGTCGCCGGCGTTCCTTTGTAGAATAACAATCCGATGCCTCTTATAACGACACCCATGGCATACGTCGTCATAAATGAAGGGATTCTCATTTTAACGTGGATAAATCCGTTGATCACTCCAAAACAGGTTCCTGCCAGAACTACGACTATAATAGCAAAAATGCCAAAGTCATTATCGTTTATCGAGTTGGTAACTCCAAGCGCCGTAAGCGCGGCTGCAAATCCGATTACGCCTTCAAGGGAAAGGTCTATGCTTCCAATCAGCAAAACGAAAGTCAGCCCCGTTGCGAGAACGAGAGGAATCGTCATCTGATAAAACAGATTTGATAGGTTTCTCCATGTCATAAAGCCTTCAACAAATATGCAGCAGAATATCGTCATGGCAATTAGAACGATGGCGGGGGCGGAATTCCTGATAAAACCGCGTCGAGCATCCATGTCGACCTTATGCACAAACTGCCTGGCAATTGATTCATTATGCGCCTTTTCTACACCTGCTATGCGCATGCGTTTATCCCTCCGTCCTTTTAACATAATTAGGGGAGGGAAGAGGGAGGAATTCCTCCTCTCTTCCCTGCTGATTAATCAGCTTGCGAGGGAAGCGTTGGGATAAATTGAGTTTACACAGCTGTCAAGATCCGTGTAATCAAAATCGGGTTGATAATCGGCGTATTCATCAACGTTGTCTATTGTGACAAGAGCCACTTTGGTACAGAACATGCGGCGCGCGGGATCCATTTCATTCACATCCAGCGTTCCGACCTTTGCCGCATAGGCGTAAGCCGCCGCATAATATCCCACCATATATCCGTCGTTAAATATCGTTGAATACATGGAGCCGTCGCGGATGCATTCCCAGGCTGCCTGCGTTCCATCAAAGCCAGATACCTTGACGGATCCAGCCATTCCGGCGTTTTTGAGCGCTTCGGCAGAAGCTACAGCCATGGTATCCGATGAGCAGAATATCGCGTCGATCTCTTCACCATAAAGGGCAATCCAGTTCTCTACTATAGCCATGGCGGTAGATGCATCGTGGTTACCAACCTGGGTATCAAGTATTTCAACCTTGCCATTGGTGGCGTTTACGGCATCTACGAGTCCCTGACTGCGCATCTCGGACGGTTCGGAGCCGAGTTTGCCGTACAGCTGACATATCTTGCCTTCGCCACCTATGGCTTCGATAAGGTCGGTTGCCGCCATGTAAGCCGACGCGTAGTCATCCTGCGTAAGGAATACCACAAAGTTCTCGTAATCAGTCGGATACAGTCCTTCCTCTATGGAGGAGTACAGGCATACCTTCGTACCGCTTTGTTCGCACATTTCCACGATCGGGATGGTGACAGCACGTGTACGCGAGTCGACGAACAGCACTCCGTCGGAGCCGTATGTGTTGACGAACGCTTCAAGGTTTGCTAGCTGGGCGTCGGCTTCCAACGCGGTCATCACAATGGGTATTGCCGCGCCCTCGGGAAGAGCGTCGCAAAACATTTCGGCGCCAGCCGCCAGAGAAGCCCAATACTCGGACTCCAGCGAGCCGATGGAAATGCCCACATATACGGGTTCATTCTCCT
>JAUNBY010000573.1 GCA_030526935.1 Clostridia bacterium | reverse complement strand
GCCCCTTTGTATAAGGGCTTGCGGAGCTTTCTCTTCGTTTTTGGTGTCAAAGACAAAATTATATCCATTATCAGTCTGCTTGTCAATAAAGAATCATATTTTTTAATATTATACATATGTAAAGTGAAGCCGCAAGGAAGTCCTTGCAGGTTCGTTATCGCCGTAAGCGCGGTTCGGACGTTTATCAAGCTTCAGCCGCCTGTTCGCGCTGTCAGCTGTCGCATTTGAATATGCGGCAGGAGGCGCAATACGCGAGCGCGCGACCGATGATACGGTCGCGCGCCTGAAGTCTTACTTATATCCAGAAATATTAGTAATTGACCAGATTGTACATCTCTATGGCGTCGTTAGCCAGCGCTACCAATTCGGCCACGCCGCCTTCCGCGTCGAGTTCGCCCGTGAATACCTTCTCGGTTACGTCCTCGACATACTGACGCACCTCGGGGAATACGCTGAGCAGAGATCCTACGTATTCGGGGCCGGAGGCGTGCAACTGGTCGAGCGCGACCTGGAACTGCGGGTACTGAGCGATGTTGTTTTTGAAGGTTTCAGTCTCATGAGCCTGCATATTGATCGGGAAGTATCCAGTGATGCTGTTCCAATAAGCCTGTTCTTCAGCGGAGACCATGTACTTGATGAATTCAAACGTCGCTTGCATCTTTTCCTCGTTGCCCGAGTCGATCATCCAAAGGCAGCCGCCGCCGGTGGACACGCCTCCGACGTCGTCGGGGTTGACGCTCGGGAAGAAAGCCGTGCCGACCTCAAAGGCGTCGCCGACATTGGCGAGCACGCCCGCGAGGTTCGCGGTAGACGCGAGGAAAACCGCGGTGTTGCCCGATACGAAAGCCGCGCGGGACTGGTTGGTGCCGCCGCGCTCAATATAGGCGGAATAGGGGGATGCGGCGATCTTTTCCCACATCCTGAATATGTCGAGGGCGGCGCCGTTCTCGCCGAAAGCTACCTCTGTCGCGTAGGATTCGCGGCCGTTGCCGTTGTTGACGTATTGACGACCCATCTTGCCGGTCCATTGCTCGAAGAACCAGCCGTAGTTGGAGAACAGGAAGCCATAGCGCGCGACGGAACCGTCGGCGTTATAGGTCGTGAGCTTTTCGGCGATTTCCAAAATGCCGTCTACGGTCGTGGGAACCTCGGTTATGCCGGCCTCGTCAAAAGCGGTCTTGTTGTAGTAAAGAAGCGGAGTGGAGCAGTTGAAGGGCATGGCGTTGACCTTGCCGTCGATGGTGTAGTAGGCGAGGAGGTTAGGCTCTATGACTGAAGTGTCCCAACCCTCTTTGTCGATGTATTCCTGAACGGGAACCATCCAGCCGGAGTCGATCAAAAAGCGCGATCCTATTTCATACGACTGAACCACGTCGCACGGAAGCTGCCCCATGCCGGCGGCTTTGAGCTTGTTGATGGCGTCGTCGTACTCGCCCTGATACTGAGCGTCTACAAATATCCTGTCCTGGGAGTTGTTGAAGTTGTTGACCATCGTCGCGACCGCTTCGGCGTTGGTTCCGCCCAAGGAATACCAGAAGACTATGTTGATTTTGCCATCTTCGGCGAACGCGCCCGCGAGAG
>JAUNBY010000572.1 GCA_030526935.1 Clostridia bacterium | reverse complement strand
CCTGGCTAAAATGATAATGAACGACATGCTCAACGAAAAGACGCTCCGGCTCATATTGCGCTTCCCCGAGGAAGCGCTTGGGGCGTGCTATCTGGCGTGCCTGCCCAAATCTTCGTTTATACAGAGTATAGCCGCGCCATGAAAATAGAGAACTTCGTCTTCGACATGGGAAACGTCATAACCGAATTTCGCCCCCGCGACTACGTAGCGCCCTTCGCGCCGGACGAAAAGACGAGGGATGCCCTCGTCGCGACAATATTCGCCTCGCGGGAGTGGCAGCTTCTGGACAGGGGAGAAATCACCTATCCCGAAGCCGTGGCGTTGTGGCAAAGCCGCGAGGCGGGATTGAGCCGCGAAATCCGCTCGGTGGCGGACAACTGGTATAAGTACAAGACGCTCATAGTCCCCGTCAATCAATTGGCCATGGCCCTCAAGGACAGGGGATACGGCATATACCTTCTGTCGAACGCGAGCGACAAATTCCCGCTTTATAAAAGCCTGATACCCGCGCTCAGGGTGCTGGACGGATGGGTGTTGTCATACGAATGCCATATCCTAAAGCCCGACCCCGCGATATTCAGGCTCTTGTTTGACCGTTACGCCCTTTCCCCGGAAAGCTGTTTTTATATAGATGACATGGAAGCGAACGTCGAAGCGGGCAGGGCGTTTGGCATGGAGGGCATAGTATTCCCGACTGACGGGAATTACGTCAGGGCCGTTGGCGGGATAATACGCGCTATCAACGGGCTGGGCGTAAATATAAGCATCGAGGAACTTTCCTCATATCACTGCGAGAGGACGTTGGCGTTATGAAGGTCGTAATTCTGGCGGCGGGCTACGCGACGAGGCTTTATCCCCTCACGAAGTCGTTTCCCAAGCCGCTTTTGGAAGTTGGCGCAAGGAGCATAATAGACCGGCTGGTCGACGACGTGGATTCGACGGGCAAGGCGCGCGAATACGTCGTAGTCTCAAACGCCCTGTTTGCCGGGCATTTCAGGGAATGGGCGTCGAAAAAACGGCTGAGCGCCGCCATAACGGTGCTGGACGACGGCTCCGTCAGCAACGAAACGCGCCTTGGCGCGGTCGCGGACATACTGTTCGCCATGAGAAGCCTGTCAATCGACGAGGACATGCTCGTAATGGCGGGGGACAACGTGCTCGACTTCAGCCTTTCCAGCTTCATAAGCTATGCCGAAAAAAAGCCCGGCTCCTGCGCCATGCGCTATTACGAGCCGGACGTAAAAAGGCTCAGGCGCTCGGGAGTCGCCAATGTGGACGAGGACGACCGCATGACAGAAATGGTCGAAAAACCGGAAAACCCCGCCTCCAACTGGTGCGTCGTGCCTTTTTACTATTATAAGGCCGCGGATCTTGAGACCCTTTCGCGGGCGGTGGACGAGGGCTGCGCCGTGGACGCCCCCGGAAGCGCCCTCGCGTGGCTGGGCAATCGAAAGGACGTCTACCTCATGCCCATGCCCGGCAAACGCTACGACATAGGAACCCTTGAGGATTATGAATCCGTGCGCGCGGCCAAGTGGCTGTGACGCGTCCGCGTCCGCCATATAACAATAATTACGGGAG
>JAUNBY010000108.1 GCA_030526935.1 Clostridia bacterium | reverse complement strand
GAAGCTTATAAACGCCTTATACATCGGCTCGCCCGATTCGGCGCTGCTTATATATGATATATTGGTGATCTCTCCCGAAGTCCTGACCTCCTGCTCGGGATCCCATCCGAACACCATGGCGACGGGAGTGCCCACGTCAAGAAAGCCCAGATCCGATTCCATAACGTCTATCTCGACGCGCAGGCTGGAATCGGGATATACCGTGAGTATCTTCGCGTCCTTTTCGACGGCGGTACCCGGTTGGGCGTCTATGGTCGAGACAATGCCGGATACGTCGGATATGACGTCGCGTCCCGGCGCGTACATGCCGTCGAGAGCGCCCTCCACGCACTCGAACAGAAGCTCGCCCCTTTCGACCTTGTCGCCGTTTTCTACGTGTATCCTGAGAACGCTCCCCGTTCCCTTGACCGCCACGGCGCTTACCGCCGATACCTTACCCCTGCCTATGCGCGAGGTCGCGGCGTAGTTGGGATTTCTGAATACCCCTACCACTTCCTCCATCGAAAATTCGCCGCCCGTGACCTCTATGGTGTAAGCGCCGTTTTCCCCGGTGCCCACGACGATGCCCGTGCCCCTGTGCCGCCCGTCCGTAGTGCAGCGCAGGTATACGCTCTCGCCTATGTTTATGAACTTGTTCTCGCTGAGGTTATACGCCTTTTCAGTCGAGGCGCTCACGCTGTACTTGCGCACAGGAGCCACGTACATAATAGCGCCGTAGCGCTCGGTCACGGTCTCGACCAGATCTCCCTCGACGGCGAAAATGCCCGATACCGTTCCATCCACAGGGGCGTAAACCCGCGTCGTCTTCATGGTGGCGACCGCGTCAGACAGATTCACGCGATCCCCCGCGTTTACATATACGTCTTCGATGATGCCTCCGAACGGCGCGAGAACGCCAACCGTCTTCTCTCCCGTGACCTTTCCGTCAAACAGCAATTGCGCCGAAGCGAGCGGCGCGGCGAACAGAACAGCTAAAACCAGATACGCGCAGATGATTCGTTTCACAGTGATTCCTCCCCCTCGTTATTGGAGCCAAATGGCATTAACATAGCCCGCGCCGTTCCCACCACGGCGTCATGCAGGTACATTTCCTTTTTAACGTCGGTCGTAAGCTCGTATTTTTCCACCTCATCGTCGTTGTTGATTACGCTTAGCGAAAAATCCGCCAGACTTCCGTTTTGAGTTATCGTATAATCAAACCTCCTGGTAGACACGCCCTGCGCCTTTAGTCTGGCGTAGGCTGTTCCGGATGTGAATCCCTCGGTCGCCACCGCCGCTATGCCGTCCGCGTGCCTGAAGCACAGGTATTCTATGCCCGAGTTGGCGAGCATCTTATAAACCACGCCGTTGAACGTCCACACCGCCTTGCGGCTGTCGCTTGCGGCGGTCAATATCAGAGTATCTGGAGAAGCCGCGCCCTCCTCGCCATTTCCCCAGGCGGCGAACTCGGCGGTAAAGCTCATGGCTTTGCCCTCTTCGTCGGAAAGCGTAAGCGGAAGCTCGGTATCGTCGATTATAAGGGCCTTCATCTCGCCTCCCGGAAGCCGGAGGTTGAGGGTATCGTAGGGGTCGAAGTCGATTTGGCCGGGCGGGGAATGCCTGACCTTTGTCCCGCTCGAACCTCCGCCTCCGCCGCTCGACGATGTTTTCGCGGGCAGCGTGAAGTCGATGGGATAAACGGCTATGTTTCCCGCGACGTCCCTTGCCATTATCGCGCCCGCGGGAAATGTATATCCGGGATTTGAGGTATGCGTGAATATTCCGTGTTCATCGCCCTTGTGCCAGCTGTAACCGCCGTCCACGGAAAAGGCGTCTATGCCGCTCAGGGCGTCTTCAGCGATGACGGCAAATGTCTTCTTCGAATCCGAAAGCATGTTGACGTAGATATTAACGGGCGGGGTAAAGTCGAGCATCACTTCGTACCTTTCGCTCGCCGCGACGATATCCCCTATGCCGTCGAGTATAGCGAAGCTGAGCGAGTATTGACCCTCGTCAATCGCGGAAAAGCTGTCCCCGGACAGTATCACAAACCGCTCGTCGTAGGCTATGGCCGCGTAATTGTAGCGGGAGCCGTCGTCTGGCATTCCGCCCAGCGTAAAAAGCGGGGGTCTGTCAGCCCACATCCCCGGCAAATACCCTTCAGCCGTTACCTTTATCTCGACGCCGGACGGCGCATCCCCGTCCTCGTCGCCGGGCTGAAAGGGTTTTTCCGGCTTAGAGCCTCCCGATTCGTCGGAAACTTCTTTTGCGATTACCCGCACATATAAATCATTCCCGGCGCTTTTCTTCTTCCTGTTCTTCCTGGCCATCTTTGGCGTTACGTCGCCTACGTAGACTTCGTACTCCCCGGCGTCGAACACCGTCGGATCAGGCTCGAACGTCACGCTTTCGACGTCCTCGGGATTCATACCTTTTACCTTTAACAGCTCGCTTGCGGATATATATATCGTGCGGTCGGTCTCGTCCCACTCCATGACGCGCCTTATAACCTCTTTGAGCGTTCCCGCAAAGGCCTTGTCCCCGTCTTCGTCATACGCCCGGGCGGGTGGGCGCTTCTCCGGCTTTATGGGCTTAATGGGTGCGACAATATCGACCATATCAACCCGAGACGTTTGCCTTTCTTCAGCGGCTTTATTCTCAGCCGCTTTCCCTGCGTATGCGGGGAACGCGCACAACAGCAACATAGCCGCAAGCGCGGCCGCAAACTTCCGCATAAGTAAATCCTCCCATTTTTTCTAAATTGTTGGACGAGTTATGTCAGATTTATGTTCCAACTGTGGATTATTGATTTGGATGCCAAAAGCCCCTTCCTTTTAGCTAATCCACAACATATGGTGCTGGCAATCTGCATTTAGCACCATATGTCGTGGCGCGAAGGTTGGAAATGAGCTTGGAGCAAAAATAACTTTGCGGCATGACGCTCAAATGGCCGGGCGCAGCGATTAGCTTTCCATCATTCCAATTCCACCCAATAGAAAACGAGCTGACTGAAACACTATGAATCAGTCAGCTCGTTATCGTATGATTAATGGAATCTCGGGAAAATGTTGCCACAGCATTGCAACAGCTGGGATTAAGGGCCGGAAAATCCCTATACTACGGCCTTTCCGCGCTCTTAGCGCTTATTCCCACTCAATAGTCCCCGTGGGCTTTGGCGTCAGGTCGTATAAAACGCGGTTGCAGCCGGGGACTTCGTCGAGTATTCTCGCAGTTATAGCGGCGAGAACGGGGAACATCAGCGGTTCGACCGTGGCAGTCATGGCGTCCACCGTGTTGACGGCGCGGATAATGACGGGGTATTCAAACGTGCGCTGAGAGTTTTTTACGCCCACGGATTTGAAATCGGGGACGACGGTAAAATACTGCCAGACTTTTTTATCGAGGCCGTGCTTTTTAAACTCGTCGCGCAAAACGGCGTCGCTTTCGCGCGTTATTTCAAGCCGTTCGCGGGTGATGGCTCCGAGGCATCTCACGCCAAGTCCGGGGCCCGGGAACGGCTGGCGGTATATCATATCGGCGGGAAGTCCCAACTGTTCCCCGCATTGGCGCACCTCGTCCTTGAACAGATACTTAAGCGGCTCGACGAGCTTAAAATGAACGTCCTGCGGAAGTCCGCCCACGTTGTGGTGAGCCTTGACCGCCTTTTCGGTCTTTGTGCCGCTTTCGAGTATGTCGGGGTAAATGGTTCCCTGGGCCAGGAAGTCTATGTCGCCCTGAAGCTTCTTCGCTTCCTCCTCAAATACCCTTATGAACAATTCGCCTATGATTTTGCGCTTCCTCTCAGGATCCTCCACGCCCTCAAGCGCGGCGAGGAATCTCTCGCTCGCGTCGACGTATATGAGATTTGCGCCCATTTCCCTTTCGAAGACCTCTATGACCCTTTCGGATTCGCCCTTTCGAAGAAGCCCATGGTTGACGTGAACGCAGGTGAGCCTGTCGCCTATGGCGCGATACAAAATCGCCGCGACGACGCTCGAATCCACTCCGCCCGAAAGCGCGAGAAGCACGCGGCCATCCTTAACCTGCGCCCTTATTTCCTCGATCTGCGCTTCGACGAATTCGCCCATATTCCAGTTGCGGTCGGCTCCGCAGCGGTCGATAAAGTTCTCCAATATGAGGGTGGGTTCGAGAGGCCAGGCGTCTACGTCGTTCGCGTGAGAGCCTTTGTGCTCGACGGTGAGAACCGGGACGCCTATGTCGTAAATCGCGGGGTTCACGTCTATGGAAACGCCGTCTACGACGCGGTTATCGCCGCCGCATACGATTATGCCCCGCAGATTTGGCCTTGATTTGATAAACTCCGCCGTCGAGTCGTGAGGATAGATTTCTGAATAAACGCCCAGACGCCTTATCGTTCTGGCGACCTTTACCAGCTGCTTGCAGCCGACGTCGATCATGGCTATGAGATCCTGCTTCATATAAACCTCCGAAAGATTTATTCACGCGTACACAGGTTTGCGCTGACGCTATGCGAAATACCTGAAGCCGGTGAGATTCTTGTGCCGGATAAGGCGCCTTCCCGCGGGAATACCTAGGCATTTCAAAGAAAAGTTGCGCACTGCGGCGAAAAAAGATCTCCCCGGACGGGAGTTGAGCGGTAGCGTCGATGCGACCTTCCCTGTATCTACACGCTATATAATATGTTCCTTTTTCCCGCGTGTCAAGACAAGTTTATATATCTCTGGTTTGCGTTTGCTAGTTGATTCACATATCAGAAGCGCATAACAATACGTGCTGTATCCTCTCTCGACGCGACCTGCGCAGACCGTTAATCCGCGCAGGTCGCTCGTCTGAGGCTTTCCGGGCGCCTTACGTTTTCAGCGCGTCGTGCTTTTCGCGAAGTTGGACGTATTTTTCATAAGCGACGCTTATGAGCGCCTTATCCTGGCTGTATGTGGTCAGGTCGATGGCTTTTTCGATGTCGTAATAATCGCCGTCGGTGAAACCCAATTCGAATGCTATGCGATACTGTGGACCGGTCGCCCGCATCACATACCATGTGATGCGATTGCACACGGGTTGACGCCTTGTGACGGAGAAAAACTCATAGCTCGTTTCCCCGGCGGTCGATAAAATCTCCGCGTCTATACCCGCTTCCTTCGACACCCTGGTGAGCGCTACGTTCTGCTTGAGCTGATTATCCCGTATTACTCCCTTGGGAAGAACCCATTCACCCTTGTCGTTTTTGAGGATGAAGACCTTGTCACCATAAAACACCACGCCGCCGGCACATTTGCGCAATATCATAGACGCAGACCACCTTTCGCGATTATTGTTATTATTATACTAGCATAAATACATAAAAAAATCAAGTATCGCAACACTTCTATTTGACAATGGTTAATGACGGGTATATAATATCATAAGGGAGGTGGCTTGATGACAGGGCATGAATTTAAGGCGTTTGGACGGAATGTCGGGGCTATTTGCCTTGGCACGATGAACTTTGGGGATACCATGGACGAGCGCACGAGTTTCTCCGTCATGGACGAGTTTTTTCAAATGGGCGGAAACTTTATCGATACCGCGCGCGTTTACGGCGCTTTCGGGCCGGCGGGAGAGGGCGCGAGCGAAAAGGTCATAGGAAAATGGATAAAGTCGCGCGGGGTCAGAAATGATATTATACTCGCCACAAAAGGAGCGCACCCTCCGCTCAATGACATGCACAGCGGAAGACTCGACAGAAAAAGCATTGAAAGCGACCTCAACAAAAGCCTGGATGCGCTGGGAATCGGCG
Source organism: Clostridia bacterium (assembly GCA_030526935.1). Classification (GTDB taxonomy): domain Bacteria; phylum Bacillota; class Clostridia; order Christensenellales; family Aristaeellaceae; genus JAUNBY01. The sequence goes on along the minus strand of JAUNBY010000108.1, from coordinate 3,253 downwards.
CGATAGACCTGTACTGGCTTCATAGAGACGATGAATCGCGAGATGTCCTCGAGATACTCGAAACGCTCAACGGTTTTGTCAAACAGGGCCTTATAAGGGCGTTCGCGGCTTCCAACTGGAAGGCGTCGAGGCTTGAGAAGGCCGCTATGGAAGCCGAAAAGAACGGGCTTATGGGATTTTGCGCGAATCAGCCGATGTGGAGTCTGGCAAAAAACACGCTCATCGAAGACGACACGCTCGTTCAAATGGATAAGGAGACCTACGCCTGGCACGCGAAAAGACGCGTAGCTTGCGTTCCCTATACTTCGCAGGCGAAGGGATTCTTCATAAAACTCGACAAACTTGGCGTAGAGGGACTCAACGAAAAAGTCAAAAAGCGCTATTACAACGAGCATAATCTGGCGATAGCCGGGGCGCTCGGGGAGATTTGCGAAAAGGAAGGGCTGAGCGTGGCTTCAGCATGCGTTATGTATCTTACTAGCCAGAGGGATTTCGACGTATATCCCATAGTCGGATTCTCGAGCGTCGAACAGGCGAAGGCTCTGAAAGAAGCGAGTTCGAAGCTTTTGTCCGACGAGGCGATGCAAAGGCTCATGAAGCTTTCGGGACTCGCGCGGGAGGAATGACAATGAAGATAAAGCTCGATTCGCAAAGGCTTTCGAGCCTCGCGGCGCGTCTGGAAGCGGACGAAGACGCCGAGAAGATGGCCGACGGCGAATACGTCGTGGATATATACGATTTTGAACCGCCGCTGACTATGGAAATAGAACTCGAAGAAGACGGATTCGATGTCCTTGCCTGTGAGAGCCTGGAATTCAGCGAGGAAATGGACGGATGGTACGTATCGGGTCGCGTAGAAGATCCCGAATTGATAAAAAGGGCGTTATTCAGCGCCGAAAGGGGCGGCGTCGATGAATAGAACCCGCTTCGTCCTCCGGGCGCAGGCGTGATATGTATCCCGCGCAGATACTAATGGCCACCGCCGCGGCGGGAAAAAACGACCTCACCCTCGTCGTAATGGTCTTCATATGCCTGGCGCTTCTGGCGGCGTTGCTTTTGAGAAACGGCGTCCTGTCGCGTCAGCGCCGTTTGCTGCGGGAGAGCGAGGAAGCTCTGCGCGTAAGCGAGGAGCAGTATCGCATCGCGATGCGGCACAGCAATCTGAACGTGTTCAGATTCGACGTCAACAACCGAACGGCGTATGTCGATGATAATCTCGCTAAGAAATACATGCTGCCGTATGAATTGACGTGCGTTCCCGACAGCCTTATTCTGGCCGGAATGATACACCGCGAGAGCGTAGACGATTTCGACGGATTTTTCGCCAGAATGAAAAACGGAGAGGCGACGGGCGATTGCGTCGTGCGAATAAACGACCCGGACAATATCTACAAGCAGATATGGTATCGCTTTGAATACACTCTCGTCGAAAACGACGCCTCGCGTTACGCTATAATAATATATGACGATTATACGCAGAAACGCGAAAACCTGCTGGCTAACAAGCGACTTGAGCGCGAGATTGAAATGCTCGATCTCAAGCGGGTTCAGGTACTGGAGTACAATCTCACGCTCGACAGTTGCTTAAGCGCCAGAGGGGATTTGCTCGAAATGGACATGTCGGGCGATATGCCGCTTAATCAGCGCGTCGAACAGTGGGCCAGGCACAATATACATCGCGACGACGTCTTAAGCTATATCGCCTTCGTCAGGCGCGATCGTCTGCTTACCGAATTTGGAGACGGCGTTCGCGAGCAGTGCATCGACTTCAGGGCGTTTTTAAGCTCCAAAGAGGATTACCACTGGATACGGCTCACCGTTCATTTGCAAATATATCCCGGAAGCGACGACGTTATAATGTTCGCGGTCTACCGCGATATACACGAGGTCAAGACCGAGGAGTTGGCGCTCAGGGCGCTTTCGGAGGAAGACCCGCTGACCGGAGTATATAACCGGATGACGTTCGAACGCCGCGTAAGGGGCATTCTCGACGGCGGCGGGAGGTTGAACCACGCCCTGATAATGATCGATATGGACGGCTTTAAAAACGTCAACGACACATTCGGCCACGCGGCAGGCGACCGAGTGCTTATAAACGCGGCCAATAGCATCAGGTCGATGTTGCGCGGCGGAGACCTCGTGGGGCGAATAGGCGGAGACGAATTCATGGTGTTGTTGCGCGACATACCCAAAGAGGATGTCGCGCGCAAGCGCGCTCAATTGCTCAATGAAATGCTGCACAGCTTCATCGGAGATGGCGTTTCCGTTTCGGCGAGCCTGGGCATCGCGATATATCCGCGCGACGGTTCCTCTTTTGAATCGCTTTACTATTCGGCTGACATGGCGGTATATCACGCCAAGCACCACGGTCGCAACCGCTGCGCGTTTTACACGGACTCCATGAAAAACGATACCGCGCTCATCGAGCCGACGCCTATCGAAAGGTTCGCGAGCGAAGGCGATATGTCGGACGTCCAGAAACGGCAGGTCGAACAGATTTTGCAGGAGAATGAAATGCTCCTCGCGCGGCAGGAGGAAGATGACCGCTACAGGATCGTCATAGAGAAACTTGGAATCGCGACGTTTGAATGGGACGAGATAAACAACCGCTTCTCATCCTCCGCGCTGTTTGAGCAGTTCACATTGTCCGAACAAAGCGGAAGAGTATTATTTGAAGACGATGTTGACGTCAAAGGCGTACATCCCGACGACGTCGCGACTTTCACAGACGGCTTTATACGCAAGTTCCTGCGCGGCAAGGGCGTCGAGAGCGCAGACGTCAGGCTCCGGCTCAAAACCGGGGAATATGTCCCTTGCCGACTGCGAGCCATCGTCATAAAGGACGACATGCACAGGATAGTCAGGATGATAGGCGTTATAGCGCGGGATGATAACTATGCGGTAAAGATGAATAAAGAAGTGTGATAAAAAATCGCGGATAAAAATGACGAAGAATATATTATGATATGACAGCTTTGATATGCAACGAGGTTTGTCTCGGCGTCGAAATATACGGCAAACCGGAAATTTCGTATCTACTGTGCGTAGATATTCCAAACTCTACGCTGCGTGTGTTTGTTTTCCTTGGTTCGTCATATAAAATATAGGCGGAAGGAGGGCGATCGATGGATCAGATTAAAATCGGAAGGTTTATCGCCAAAACAAGAAAAGAGCAGAATATGACGCAACGCCAGCTTGCCGACGCGCTGTCTATCAGCGATAAAACCATTTCCAAATGGGAATGCGGAAAAGG
>JAUNBY010000107.1:3331-9027 GCA_030526935.1 Clostridia bacterium | reverse complement strand
AGCTCACACATATGCTATCGGCGGCAACGAGGAAGCCTCGCGACTGTCCGGCGTTCGCGTGGGTCGCACCAAGATTCTGATGTACGGCCTTGGCATGCTGGGAACGGCGCTTGCGGGTCTGGTAATGGTCGGAAGGCTTGGAACCGGGGATCCCTCCACCGGACAGGGATATGAAATGGAAGCTATCGCCGCGGCCGCCATAGGCGGAACTTCAATGGCGGGCGGACGAGGCAATATATTTGGAACGGTCATCGGAGCGATATTATTCTCCGCGCTGAAAGTAGGCCTGATAGTCATGGGCGTGGATACGTTCTATCAATTTATCGTGACCGGCGTCGTGGTTATATTCGCAGCGTATATTGAAATCGTACAGGGGCGTATGCTTTCACAGGACGGGCATAAGAATATCGCCGCGGCAAAGGATGCTCAGATTAAGTGATGTAAAAAGACACACAGATTGGGAGGACTCAATTTTGAGACAAATTTGCGTGGTGGGAAGCCTAAACGTGGATTTGACAATACGCCTCGAGCGATTTCATATGCCGGGAGAGACCGTTAACGCCAGGGATATAAAAACATATCCCGGCGGAAAGGGAGGCAACCAGGCGGTTGCGCTGGCAAAGCTCGGGAAAAGCGTTATGATGATTGGTATGCTCGGCGCGGACGAGAACGGACGGTTTTACCGCAGAGTGTTGGAACAGCACGGCATTGACATAAAAGGCGTAGGGGAGAGTTCACTTTTTTCCAGCGGTACGGCAGTCATAGAGGTAGATGATCGTGGAGAAAATCGCATCGCGATTGTACCAGGAACAAACCAACTCGTGAATAACGCGTATGTGGACGGTATGCTGGAAAGAATGCTTCCGTGTGACATATTTCTTATGCAGTTTGAGATAGCCATAGAGACGGTGTGCCATTTGGCGAAGATACTTCGCGCCGCTGGAAAGACGGTGATACTGGATCCCGCGCCCGTGGCGAAGGCACCAGACGAACTGTATGAGAACGTCGATTTTCTGACTCCGAACGCGACGGAACTTGCCGCGCTGTCGGGTCATGCGACGGATACTCTCGAATCGGCGGTTTTAGCGGCACGCACAATCTTAAAACGCGGCGCGAAGGCGGTAATAGCCAAATTGGGCGAAAGAGGCTGCCTGTATGTGGACGGTCAAACCGCATATCCCTGCGCGGGCTTTCGCGTAAATTGCGTTGATACCACCGCCGCCGGAGACAGCTTTAACGCGGGATTTGCCGCGGCTCTGGCTGACGGTATGCCCGTTGATAAGGCTCTCAGGTTCGCCAACGCCGTAGGAGCGCTGTCTACGACAGGCATGGGCGCGCAAAGCTCCATGCCGACATTCGAACAGGTCGAGGTGTTTCTCGCAAATAATCCATGAATCCAACGCTTCAGAGCCGACCAGCGACGATACTGGCCACATCATCGCAAGGCATGGCTTTGAACGCGAGGATATAAAGAAAAAGGAGGATTTCTTGATGAAAAAAATACTTGCTCTGGTTTTTGTGCTCGCATTATCCTTTTCTTCGATCGGCGCTTTTGCCTCACTGGAAGATTACAACATCGTAACGTCCGCCGAAACGCACAAGGTGATCTTCGATACGGATATGGGATACTTTGGCGATGACAGCTATGCTATGTTCATATTGCTTCAGGCAGACGCGGCGGGTTGGATCGACCTTCTAGGCATCACCTCGGTTGGCGCGAACGTCACCATCGCCGAGGGAACAACTTCGATTCTCAACCAGCTCGAGGCGCTTGGTCGCGCAGACGTTCCCGTCTACATGGGAACCGATATCCCGATCATGGGTCTTCACGACGATGCGACCATAGCCGCCAACGGCTTGAAGCGCATAACCAGCATGCAAAAGGTTCTGACCTACGGCAATTCCATTTCCTACGACAATCTTGGGGATCTGCTTAACGAAACCTGGGGATACAGCGAATTGAAGCCTCAGGAGGATAAGTCGGCGTGGGAATTCATGATCGAACAGGTTCACGCCTATCCCGGACAGGTAACCATCATGGCGGTCGGCGCGTGCACAAACGTAGCGCTCGCGATAATGAACGATCCCACCTTCGCCGAGAATACGGCGGGCATCTACTACATGGGCGGCGCGATCAACGTTCCCGGCAACGATACCCCCTGCGCGGAGCGCAACTGGTATTATGATCCGGAATCCGTTGAAATCTGCCTCCAGGCGAACTTCCCACTTCAGGTTGTCGTACCGCACGACATATCCTATAATCAGAAGCTGACAAAGGATCTCGTTGAGAACATTATCAGCGCCGGAGAGACTGCGTATACAAACCTCATCGAAGAATACGCCTATCCGCGCTTCGTAAACGAACCCGAGCGTCGCCAGAGCCTGTGGGATGCTCAGGTGCCCGGCATCTTCCTCTGCCCCGATCTCATCTCCGAAACCGACGTTCGCGACATAGCGATGGTTACCGATATGGGATATACCTACGGCGAGTCCGTAGCCTGGGCCGAGGGAGCCGGTCCCGCGACATCCACGACGTGTACAGTGGTTTATAACGTAGATGGCGCCGCGTATTGGGATTTCGTGGCTTCCCTGTTTGGAACCGAGTTCTAAAACGGCGTAATCGTAAAATCCCCTGAAAAATTGCGGGAGAAGACAGTTTCTCCCGCAGTCCCTGGCGATATGATTAAGGAGGAATCTGCTCATGAAACGCGTTACCGCAGTAGTATTAGCGATAATCATGGTATTAGCAATTGCGCCATGCGCCTTCGCCGAGGAGGAAGCATCCGCAAAAAAAGTCATCCTCGATACGGACATGGGATATCTGAACGACGATGCAATCGTGCTGTTTATGCTGGCTCAAGCCGATAGTATGGGCATGTGCGACTTTCTGGGAGTGACGACTGTCGGAGGAAACTCATGGGTAGCTTCCGGAACGACCGCGGCACTTAAACAGTTAGAACTCATCGGACGCAGCGACATACCCGTTTATATGGGCTGCGACGTGCCGATAATGGGATTTCGCAACATGGCGGCCGAGCGCGAATTGTGGGGTGCGCCCGAATATTCGGGCGCCTATTGGGATTGGTCAACCAGCGATTTCTGCGACGTCTCCCAACGCCCCACGGACTATCTGAATCTGCCCTCGGAACCGCGTTATGGTTATGCCGAGACTCCAGCTCAAGACGAGCACGCCATCGATTTCATAATCGAGCAGGTGCACAAGTATCCGGGCGAGGTGACGATTTTCGTCATAGGCGCGGGAACCAACATGGCTCTGGCAGTGCGCAAGGATCCTAGCATACTCGAAGATGCAGCGGGCGTTTACTACATGGGCGGCGCTATCGATATCCCCGGCAACTCCAACGCTGCGGCGGAGTTCAACTGGTACTATGATCCGGAAGGCATCAAGATTTGCCTTAATTCCGCGTGGAAAGACCAGCTCATAGTTCCCAACGACATTGCTGAGCAGGTGTTCTACACCAAGGAAATATTCGATCGTATAGAAGCTAACCAGGGTAACGCCATATCCAATCTGATCGTCGACGGACAAAAATCGCGCTATGAAAGCAATCCCGACGCGAGCAGCTTCGTATGGGATTCCATTGTAGCCGCCGTATGGCTCAAGCCCGAAATCGCAACGCGCATAGAAGAACGCTACGTGGATGTCGATACCAATTACGGCATGAATTACGGACGCGCCATAGGCTGGTGGACTTCCCGCAATCGCGATGTGGAAACCGGCGCCGGAATGCCCTACGGAGTGCAAAAATGCCGCGTACTGTTCGACATCGACCGCGAAATGTTCTGGGACTTCTACGTTGAAATGCTGACCGCTGATGCGTGAATAGTCAAGGAGGGGGAACCATGAAGAAGCTTCTGATGCTCGTCGTGTGCCTTTCAATGTGCCTTGCATGTGCCGCAAGCGCGGAACTGACAGATTATAATGTTGTAACAAGCGCGCAAACACATAAGGTAATCTTTGACACTGATAACGAGACCGACTGGTTCGGAGATGATTCTTTCGCTTTGCTTTTACTGTTGCAGGCGGACGCGGCTGGTTACATCGATTTGCTGGGCGTTACATCCGCTGCTGCAAATGTAACGGTTGCTGAAAGCACTACCGCCAACCTGAATATGCTCGAGGCAGCAGGGCGAGGAGATATACCCGTCGCGATCGGCACGGACGTACCGCTTGCGGGTTTGCATGGCGACGATACAATAGCCGCCAACGGATTAACTCGCATAAATTGTATGAAACAGGTTCTTCAATATGGCGATACCGTCTCTTATGACAATTTGGGAGATCTGCTGGTTTACGCCTGGGGTTACAGCAGTCTTAAGCCGGTTGAAGAAACAGCATGGGAATTCATGATCGAACAGGTTAACAAGTATCCGAATCAGGTCACCATTATGGCGGTTGGCGCCTGTACTAATGTGGCGATGGCAATACTGAGCGATCCGACGTTCGCGGAAAAAACTGCGGGCATCTACTATATGGGCGGAGCGATTGACGTACCCGGTAATGATACGCCGTGTGCGGAACGCAATTGGTATTATGATCCAGAAGCGGTTGACATCTGCCTTCGCGCCGATTTCCCGCTTCAGGTAATCGTGCCGAATGATATCTCGTACAACCAGAAGCTCACATATGATCGCATCAACCTCATCATGAATGCGGGCGACAACGCAATGACCAGGATGATTCGGGAAAATGCGTTTGCGAAGCGCTTTGAGAACAACACGGATTACAGAGAATCTTTGTGGGATGCGCAGGTGCCGGGTATATTCATGTGCCCAGACTTCATTACGAAGACCGATGTACGCGATGTTGCAATTGTGACGGATATGGGCTATACATACGGTGAATCCGTCGCTTGGGAAGAGGGCAAAGGTCCTGAGAATGCAACGACGTGCACCATCGTTTACGACGTTGATGGAGATGCCTACTGGCAGTTCATGGCGGATATGCTAGGCGCGCAATTCTAATAACACAAGTCTTGGCCGTAAAGGTCTGGATAATATAATTAGAGGAGGATTATCATGAAAAAGTTACTGTCACTCATCGTTGCCATTTCCATGTGCCTGACTTCCGTCGCGGCGCTGGCGGATCTGTCCGATTTTGATATCGTGACCACCGCCGAAGACAACAAGGTCATACTCGACACCGACATGGGCTATCTTGGAGACGACGCATACTGCATGTTCATACTCGCTCAGGCTGACGCGGCGGGCTGGATCGACCTGCTGGGCGTGACCGCGGTCGGCGGCAATGAGATCTGCGCCGTAGGAACAAACGCCATACTCAATCAGCTCGAGGCGATTGAGAGAACAGACATCCCGGTATATATTGGCACCGACATCCCGGTAATGGGATTCCGCGATCTCACCATTGATCAGCCCATCACTGGCGGCTTCCAGTGGACCGGCGGCTATCGCCAGCTCGCGAATTACGTCGATCCTCAGAACTATCACGACCTTGGAGCGCTGTACAACGAATCCTGGGGCTATTCCTCGACAGACGCGCAGCAACAGGGCGCCGTTGAGTTCATGATCGAGCAGGTGCACACCTATCCCGGACAGGTCACCATTTTCGCAATCGGCGCCTGCACAAACGTAGCGTTGGCTTGCATGCTCGATCCCACCTTCGCCGAGAATACGGCGGGCATCGTTTACATGGGCGGCGCCATCGACGTTCC
>JAUNBY010000107.1:0-3321 GCA_030526935.1 Clostridia bacterium | reverse complement strand
GGAAACGCCAATGCCTGCGGCGAATTCAACTGGTTCTATGATCCCGAGTCCGTTCAGATATGCCTGAATAACGACTTCCCGTACCAGATCGTCGTTCCGCACGACATAGCCTCCAAGGTCCTGTTGGCCAAGGACGTGTTCGACATGATGGACGCGAAGAACAATACCCCCATCACTCAACTGTTCATCGACCGTACCTATCCGACTTACATTGAGAACCCCACCAGAACCAGCTATTGCTGGGATGCCATCACCGCTGGCATATTCCTTTGCCCGGATCTGATCACAGAAACCGAGTTCCGCGACGTGGCTATCGACTGCAACCGCACCGGCTACAGCTATGCCAACGCCGTGAGCTGGACCAGCGGCGAAGGCCCCTATGAGTCCACCAACGTGCAGATAGTGTTCAACATTGACCGCGACGCTTTCTGGACCTTCGTAACCGACCTGTACGGCACCCAGTTCTAAACTGATTCCACAGGAATCTGCAGCGGCCGGCGGATGCGTTTCCCGGAGACGAGAACCGCCCCGTCGGTCGCCTTGCACATGAAAATCACGCGCAACGCCGGTTGGAATCTTAAACGAAACAGGAGGAATATATATCATGAAAAGAACGCTGAGCCTCATACTTATAACCGTCATGATGCTTACAGGAAGCGTTGTGTTCGCGGAGGAAGCGACGCAGCGGAATTACGCCCCCGAATCCGGAAGCGGATGGCTAGTAGCCGAAATTTACGGCGAACCTGTAGAACTTGCTTATACCGGCTCTACAAAGAGCATGACCGGAACAAGTCACGCTTTCGAGTCCGAGGATTATTCGATATCGATAGCTTTTGACCGCAAAATCGAGGTCGGAGTCACAATGGGTGAGAACTCCGTAAACCAGATTGAACTTATCAGCTCTTATACTCCCACCGAGGGCTACTACTTCACGAAAAAATCATCGAGCGTATCCGTAGACAGCGAGGTTCTCCTCGAAAAGATGGGCGAAGACGGCATATGGCAGGGAACGTTTCGCGTGACTGTCAATCCCGGAGATCGCTGGGTCGGCGATATGCGCCCCGGTATAATTGCCGGACTGGATATTGAAAACGCCGAGTTCTGCTTTTGCGAATAAGCTATACAAGAAGCTGAATTTAATTGAGAACAAGCGGGAAGTGTGTGTCACTAAGTGAATCAAGTTTGTTCTCAATCGCCATTATATCTAGAGGAGTTGAACTTATGAAAAAACGGTTATTGGCACTTATGACTATTCTGTGCATGTTATTGTCAATCTTCGCGGTAAATGCCGGCGCAGAGCCGGAAGACGGCGAGATTATACTTACGATATTGCATACAAACGACACACACGGCTCGGGAATCGCCGCCGCGTCCGATGCGATGATTCGCTTCAGTCAGATTCCCGCTATGGTTGACAGCTTCGAAAACGTTATACTGGTCGATGCGGGCGACTTTTCCGCCGGAACGGTTTACGCGTCTTTGACAAACGGTCTCGCGACGATAAACGCCATGCGCCTGTTGAATTACGACGCAGTCGTTCTGGGCAACCATGAGTTCACCTCCAACCGTTCGCTGTTCATTGAGTCGCTAACGGGCGAAGCGGGAGACGATATCGTCGGAGAACCCGTCGCGCTTGTAAACTCGAACGTCGTTGGCGACGAACAGCTAGAGGCGCTTCCCAGGTACCATATAGTGGAGCGCGAAGGCGTCAAGGTGGGATTGTTTGGCCTGACAACCCCGTCGACAAGCATCACCGCCAGCCCCGCCGCGTGTGTGGGATTGACGTTTGAAAACGTATGCGAAGCCTCGCGAGCCTGCGTAGAGGCTCTTGAGGAAGAAGGCGCGGATGTAATCATATGCCTGGCTCACCTTGGATACGACGCAAGCGATGCCGGCGAGGACGGCATAACATCCAATGCGGTCGCCGAAAATGTACAGGGAATAGACGTCATAGTAGACGGCCATGCGCACCAGTCGCTTATGGGAGAAGACGCCATATCGGTAGGGGATACGCTGATCGTATCGACCGGAACGGCTATGGCCAATGTCGGCTATGTGGACATACGCGTTGATTCGCAAACGCATGAAGTCCTTGAAAAGACTTCTTCGTCGATAGCCGCGGCAGACGCCATAAACTTTTTTTCCGAGGATGAAATCGTCGCCGGATATCTCGACGAGGTCGTCGCCGGGGTGGATGCAGAAGCGGGCGAAGTATTCGCAAACATCAGCATGACCCTTTACGGCGGCAACTATACTAACGGGGAAACGACGGCTTCTATCGCCAGGCGCGGTGAAACCAACGCAAACTCGATGATGGCCGACGCAAAACTTGAAGCGGCAAAAGAGTTTTTCGCGGGATCGGAATATGAATCACTGCCGATAGTGGCGCTTTTGTGCGGCGGAAGCTGCCGAAGCTCCATTGCCGCCGGAGACGTTTCATATGCCGATGTCATGTCGCTGTTCCTGAGCGGAGGTATGGGGTCGAGCGGCTTATATGTTAAAACGACAGGCGCGGTTTTGTGGGAGACCATAGAATGGGGACTTTCCGCGCTGACGGGACAGGATTCAGAAACGGGCGAGATATCAGCCAACGGATCTTATCACGGGCGCTTTGCGAATCTTGCCGGAGTTTCTTATGTATATGACATACGAAACGAACCTTCAACGCCCATCGACTACACGAGCGACACTTATAAAATGGGCGGCAGACTGGTGAAAGTAACGCTCGATGACGGCACGGAAATAACCCCGGATTCCGACCTTGAACTGATTTTATGTACCTCGTCCTATGAGCTTTCGGGAGGCGACGGATACTATTGTCTGGCGAAAGCCCAGGAAAACGGGCTGCTAACCGAGATTGGCACGGCGACGATTTCTTCGTTTGAGGCTACCTCGCAATACATGAAAAAGATATACGAGCAGACGGGTGACGTCTATTATCCACTCAACAGCGGACGAGTGAGCGTCATAGGCGACTACGATAAGGACAGCTTTACTTCAACCGTCACTGTGGTTGACGCCGAAAACGCCGTGCTTGGGGGATTAGACGTTGACTTTTACGTCAATTACGGCGAAGCCGATGGGCCGGAATGGCTGCATGTCGGCAGCTATACGACAGACGCGAGCGGACAGTTTGAAGTGTCGCTTCGCAATGGCCCGCAACAAACGCGCGCCGTCGCCCGCGGTGTGGAATCCAATATCCAGTATGTGGACAACTATGCCGGACTGATTAACGACACACTCATGATCGCCATAGACTGAACATCAATGTTAAGATGTAAATAGAGTCCTTCGCGCATTATGCGCGGGGGACTCTTTCTG
>JAUNBY010000106.1 GCA_030526935.1 Clostridia bacterium | reverse complement strand
CGCTTACGATAACGTCCTTAAATGCTCACCACGTCGTACCCCAGATACGTCGTGAACGCCTCCTCGAGTATGTCCTTCATATGTCCCTTTCCTACGGAGGTGTGGTGCTTGAATCCGCCGCGGGCGAGCTTTATCAGCTTATTCTGCAAATCGGGTATGTACGCCACGCCGCCGCAGCCGAAATAGCCGTCTTCTATCACGTCGTCGGTAAATTCGCCTTCGCTTACGTAGACGACAATCTTCCCGTCCCTGGTCTGGCAATTGGAGAAGGTCATGGGGAATTTGGCTATGCGGCCCTCGTTGCAGCCCCAGCCGGAGCCGGGGTCGTTTTTGGCGAACATCTTGTGCTCCGTGACCGTTCCCCTGCCGCTCATAAGGCTTTGCGCGACGGGGCCACAGTGGAAGAGCACTACCTTGTTCTCGTCGTCGCCGTAGTTGTTGTTCCAGTCGAGCACCGCCGTGGGTTCGCCGCTGGCGAGGTTCATGGCCCTCATTGTCACGGCGGAGCAGATGTCTATCTCGCAGGAGGCGACGATTCCCCGGTCGTTCAATTCCGACAAAAGCACGCACGGACACACCCGCAGATACGTCTCCATCTCGTTCCAGCAGCGCAGGGCTATGGCGTCGAGGTGGTAAGTATCTATGTACTCGTCTATTACGACGGATATCTTGGCGAGCGTCGCGGCGTTTTCGGCGGGGACGGTCGAGAAATCGGTGTACTTCCCGAGCGTTTCAAGCTTGCGCGCGACTTTTCCGTCGTCGTCCGAAAGCTCCCTGACCTTCTCGAACAGTTCCGACAGGTCGAAGGACTCTACGTTTATGCCGTATTTCTGAAGCGCTATCTCGTCGAAGCGCACGGTCTTAAACGCCGTCGTCCGGGCGCCTATGCAGCCTAAGTTGAAGCGCTTCATTCCGTTGACGACGCGGCAGACCGCCGCGAAGTCGCGAAGGTTCTGATTAAACGCCTCCGACAGCGGGTGAACCACGTGGGGCTTCATGACCGTAAAGGGCACGCCGTACTGCGTGAACACGTCGGTTACGGAGAACTTGCCGCAATAGGCGTCGCGGCGGTGGGCGAAGTCCATCTTGCCTATCTCGTCGGGATAGGCCTGCATGAATATAGGAACCCCCGCGTCGCGAAGGGCGTTGATCGCGCCATTTTCATCTACGAATATGGGCTGCGAGAATATAACGCCGTCGTATTGTCCCTCGTGCTGCTTGAGCCATTTGGCGTACAAAAGTCCCTCATCGCGGGTCTCGACCGCGCCGTAGCGCGTGGCGGACTCGTCCATCATTATGTAGTCGTAGCCGTTGTCGGTCACGGCCTTGACCATGTCCTCCCTCGCGCCCAGAATAAGCTCTCCCGGCATGAATCCCCGGTTTCCGAAGCACAGGGCGAAAGTCATCTTCTTCATAGGTATTGCCTCCGTCTAATATTATTTATTTTCCATCGTTAACCAAAACCTGCCAGTCACTTCGTCCCGCCCGTCACGATGCAAAGGGCGTCCACTATCGCCGCCAGCAAAGCAGCCCATATAAATCCGTCCACGTGAAACCCCGGCACGAAATACCCCAGCGCCATAACCAGCGCGCAGTCGATTATAAAGCCCGACAGCCCCAGCGTAAGGCAGCCTATGGGGAATGTAAGAAGCCTCAATACGGGCCTTAGTATGAGGTAAAATACCCCAAGCACTATTCCCGCCATGAAAGCCTCCGACAAAGGCTCGGCATGTACGCCGTCGAGCATGGTCACGGCCAGGGGCGTCGACATTATGCAGGATAAAAAGGCCAGCCATTTTCTATTTCCCATAATAATCCTCCAGATATCGCGAGAACGAAGTCCATATTCCGGCGTCGGGCGGCCTTGAGACTATCGTCACGGGCGTTCGCGCGACGGGATGTTCAATCGTAAGCCTCGCCGACCACAGCGCTATCTGACAGCCGGGCCTGCCCTGATCGTATCTGGCGTCTCCCCAGACGGGCCAGCCCCGGCTGGCGTGCTGCACGCGTATTTGATGCGGCCGTCCCGAAAAAAGTTCCACCTCGCGAAGCGTCGCCCCGTCGATGCTGGCTATGGCCTTCGAGCGCAGCGTCGCCCTTTTCGCGCCCGCGACGCCGGGATCTACCGCGCGAACCATTCCCGTCCTTTCGTCCTTTAAAAGCCAGTCCTCCATCTCGACCTCGCCCGTCTGTTCTCCCTTGGTCACCGCGAGGTATATCTTTTTGACTTTGTGATCAGAAAACTGCTTTGACAGCCGCGCCGCCGCCTTGGACGTTCGCGCGAGAACCATCGCGCCGCCCACCGGCCTGTCGAGCCTGTGCACAAGCCCCAGGTAGGCCTTTCCGGGTTTATCGAACTTGCGGGCGATATAGTCCTTTAAAGCGTTCAGCATATCCATATCCCCCGACGAATCGGCCTGTACGGGCATGTTCGCGGGCTTCTCGACCGCGAGCAGGTGATTGTCGAGATACAAAACCCTGACATCGTACCGCCCCGCCGCGACAATATCTACCGCGCCTTTCGCCAGAAGCCCGCCTTCATTCAAAACCCCGCTCACCTTCAGCCTTCCCACCTTCCGCTCGCGCCGCAGGGGAGCCAGCCGCCTGATTCAATCGGAAGTACCACCTCGCCCGACTCGATATTTCCCCCGCGCTTTTTAGCAACGGCCATATGCAGCATATCGTATACGACGGTCGGCTGAAGGCCGGTGGTGTAGCTGTTTATGAGCATGAATTTCGCATTTGGCGACAATATCCTCTCGCACGACTCGATGAGGGCGTAAAGCTCGTCCTCTATCTTCCATATCTCGCCCGAAGGTCCTCTGCCGTAGGACGGGGGATCCATTATAATGCCGTCGTAGACGTTTCCCCGCCGGGCCTCGCGCTGGACGAACTTGCCCGCGTCGTCGATTATCCAGCGAATTTTGTCGTCGGGTATGCCGCACAGCTTTCTGTTTTCGCCCGCCCACTGAGCCATGCCCTTCGCGGCGTCGACGTGGGTGACGTTTGCCCCGGCCATAGCGCAGGCCGCCGTAGCCGCGCCGGTATATCCGAAGAGGTTGAGCACCCTGAACCCTTCGGGCCTTTTCGATATTATGCCGCGCATCCAGTCCCAGTTGGCGGCCTGTTCGGGGAAAAGCCCCGTGTGCTTGAAGCCGGTGGGCCTTACGTAGAATGACATTTCGCCGTATCTGACCGTCCACCTGTCCGGAAGCTTCTTGAAAAAGCGCCACTCGCCCCCGCCGCGCGCAGAGCGGATATAATGCGCGTCGGCCGTATCCCAGATATCGGGATTTTGTTTGGGCCAAATGGTCTGAGGGTCAGGACGCCTTAAAACGACGTCCTTCCAGACCTCGAGCTTTTCCCCGTCCCCGGCGTCCAGAACCCTGTAGTCCCGCCATCCATCGCTTATAAACACGAAAGCACCTCCACTCGCGTATATAGTGTACCACATATTGCGATAATTTGATATAGCCTGAATGAAAATTATCATCATCAAGTTATGCGATGTTTATAGCACAATATTTACATTGCACAATAGACTAAAGAAGTTGTTTGTGGTATAATGTTGATGATATTCTCCTGACTGGTATATCGTCGCCTGATAAATTTTTAACTAAGGGAGGGCTTCACCATGTCCGTTCTTGACAACAAGGACAAATTGCAAAAGCTTGACGAGGTCATAGCGTCCAATAAGGGCGCGAGCGGCGCCGTCATGCGCACTCTGCAATCGGCGCAGGACATATTCGACCATGTGCCCAAGGAAGTGCAGATACATATCGCGAAGGGACTGGGCGTGACGCTGAGCGAAGTATACGGCGTCGCGACGTTCTATTCGCAGTTCGCGCTCGAACCTCGCGGGCAGTATATAGTGGGCGTATGTCTTGGAACCGCCTGCTATGTAAAGGGTTCCGCCGCGATACTCGACAGGCTCAAGAGCGAATTGAACATTGAACCCGGACATACGACCGACGACCAGCTTTTCACCCTCAAGGACACGCGCTGTCTTGGCTGCTGCGGACTGGCTCCCGTAATAATGATAAACGACGACGTTTACGGACGCCTCGTTCCGGACGACATACCCGGTATTATCGAGAAATACCGCGCCATGTAATATGTTTGAACTGGCGCTTCACATTCTCGACCTTGTGCAGAATTCCGTAACCGCCAAAGCCTCGCTCGTAATCGTCGAAGTGCGCTATGAGGGCGAATGGCTCGCGATTTCCATAATCGACGACGGATGCGGAATGTCGGAAGAAATGCTCGCTCGCGCGCAAAGTCCGTTTGGCACTTCGCGAACGACGCGCAGGGTCGGCCTTGGAATACCGATGTTCAAACAGCTAAGCCTCATGTGCGAAGGGGAGTTTTCGATAAACTCCGCGCCCGGCGAGGGGACGACCCTGGTAGCGACATTCAGAGCCGCAAACGTCGATCTTCCTCCCATGGGGGATCTTTCGGGAACGATAAAGGCGCTCATAGTAGGCGCTCCCGAAAAGCCGGATTTCGTATTAAGGTATGAACGAGACGGCGAACAGTTCGAGTTCGATACCCGGCAAATAAGGGAACAACTCGACGGCGTGCCGCTCAACGAGCCGGATGTACTGGCGTGGATAGGCGAGTACATAGACGAAGGAATTAAACAGATAGATGCAGTCTGATATTTGGAGGTGCGATAGACAATGAAATCATTCGCTGATTTGCAGGCGATACGTCAAAAGACGCTTGACAAGGTGAATCTCAGGCGCGAGCACGAAGGCGTTCGCATAGTCGTCGGCATGGCCACCTGCGGCATAGCCGCGGGAGCGAGGCCCGTGATGCTGGCGTTTCTCGACGAAGTAAACAAGCGCGACCTGCGAGAGGTCGCGGTGGCTCAGACCGGCTGCATAGGCATGTGCCGCCTCGAACCCATAGTCGAGATTCTCGTTCCCGGACAGGAGAAGGTCACTTATGTAAAGGTTCAGCCGGACATGGTTCCCCGCATCGTGACAGAGCACGTTGTAAACGGCAGACCGGTAGCCGAATATACGATAGGCGCCGCCGAATAAGCGCGACAATACGACAGGAGGTAAACTGTTATGGAGCTTTTCCGTTCCCAAGTGTTGATCTGCGGCGGTACCGGCTGTACTTCATCCGGTTCCCCGGCGCTTTACAAGCGCTTTGAAGAGCTTATCAACGAAAATCACCTTGAAAATGAAATAAAGCTTGTCCATACGGGCTGTTTCGGCCTGTGCGAGGCCGGCCCCGTGGTCATAATATACCCCGAGGGCGCTTTCTACAGCCGCATCACTGTAAACGACGTAGACGAGATAGTCGCCGAGCACCTCATAAAGGGCCGCATTGTGCAAAGGCTTCTCTATAAAGGCTCGACCGACGCCAGAACCGGCTCCATAAAGGCTCTGGACGACGTGGACTTCTATAAGAAGCAAAAGCGCGTCGCCCTTCGCAACTGCGGAGTCATTGACCCCGAGAATATCGACGAATACATTGCCTTCGACGGCTATATGGCGCTTCACAAGGCGCTCACCGAGATGACCCCGCAGGACGTTATAGACGTAATGCTCGCCAGCGGCCTTCGCGGGCGCGGCGGCGCGGGCTTCCCGACCGGGCGCAAGTGGCAGTTCGCCCGCAATTCCAAGGGCGATAAGAAATACGTCTGCTGCAACGCCGACGAGGGCGACCCCGGCGCGTTCATGGACAGGTCGGTTCTCGAAGGCGACCCCCATTCCGTTCTCGAGGCCATGGCCATCGCGGGATATGCCATAGGTTCCGATCAGGGCTATATCTACGTCCGCGCCGAGTACCCCATAGCGGTCAAGCGCCTTGAAATCGCCATCGAGCAGGCGCGCGATTACGGCGTACTGGGCGAGAATATATTCGGCACCGGCTTCAACTTTAATATAGAGATCCGCCTTGGCGCGGGCGCGTTCGTCTGCGGCGAGGAAACCGCGCTGATGAACTCCATAGAGGGTCTGCGCGGCGAACCGCGCGTGAGGCCGCCGTTCCCGGCGATCAAGGGATTGTTTGGCAAGCCCACGATCTTAAACAACGTCGAGACATACGCAAACGTCTGTCAGATCATACTAAAGGGCGCGGACTGGTTCGCCTCCATGGGAACCGAAAAGTCCAAGGGCACCAAGGTCTTCGCGCTCGGCGGCAAGATCAACAACACCGGCCTCGTCGAAGTCCCCATGGGCACGACGCTTCGCGAGATAATCTACGAAATAGGCGGCGGATGTCCGGGCGGCAAGGCTTTCAAGGCCGTGCAGACCGGCGGCCCCTCCGGCGGCTGCCTGCCCGCTAAGCTCCTGGACACCCCCATAGATTACGACAACCTCATAGCCGCCGGCTCCATGATGGGTTCGGGCGGAATGATCGTAATGGATGAGGACAACTGCATGGTGGACATCGCCCGCTTCTTCCTCGACTTCACCGTAGACGAGAGCTGCGGAAAGTGCACGCCCTGCCGCATAGGCACAAGGCGTATGCTCGAGATACTCAACCGCATCTGCGAGGGCAAGGGCGAGGACGGCGACATTGAAAAGCTCGAAAACCTCGCCGCAAATATAAAGGCCACCGCGCTTTGCGGACTGGGACAGACCGCCCCCAACCCGGTTTTGTCCACCATTCGCCAGTTCCGCGACGAATACGAGGCGCACATCTATCAGAAGACCTGTCCCGCCGGCGTATGCCATAAG
This sequence comes from Clostridia bacterium, assembly GCA_030526935.1. Classification (GTDB taxonomy): domain Bacteria; phylum Bacillota; class Clostridia; order Christensenellales; family Aristaeellaceae; genus JAUNBY01. Next base: position 2,370 of record JAUNBY010000106.1, on the reverse strand, counting down.
CTGCTCAAATACGTCATCGACCCCGTGAAGTGCAAGGGATGTACGCTTTGCTCCAAGGTGTGTCCCGCGGACGCCATCTCAGGCGCCGTCAAAAAGCCCCACGAGATCGACCAGACGAAGTGTATCAAGTGCGGTACCTGCATGGATAAGTGCAAGTTCGGCGCTATTTCCAAGAAATAAGGAGGATACCAGCCATGGATTTGATTAACCTGACTATAGACGGCGTCTCGGTATCCGTACCGGCCGGAACGACAATATTGGAAGCCGCCAGACAGGCGGGCGTCAAGATACCCACGCTTTGCTACATGAGCGGCATAAACGAAATAGGCGCCTGCCGCATGTGCGTGGTGGACATAGGCGCCAGGGCCATGGCCGCGGCCTGCGTCATGCCCGTATCGGAGGGCATGAAGGTCAAGACCAACACCCCCGCCGTTCGCGACGCGAGAAGGATAAACCTCGAGCTTATGCTCTCCAACCACGATAAGAAGTGCCTCAGCTGCGTTCGCAGCACCAACTGCGAATTGCAGGCTCTGTGCAACGAATACGGCGTGGACGACGAAAACCGCTTCAAGGGCGATATGACCCCCGCAACTATAGACGAGGTGTCCCCCTCCATCGTCCGCAACAACGCCAAGTGCGTGCTGTGCCGCCGCTGCGTCGCCGTCTGCAACAACATTCAGAACGTCGGCGTCATAGGCCCCGTAAAGCGCGGATTCAAAACCGCCATCGAGTGCGCCTGGGGCGTATCCCTTGGCGACGCGCCCTGCATCAACTGCGGCCAGTGCATAGCCGTGTGTCCCACGGGCGCGCTTACCGAGAAAGACGACACGCAACGCGTCTTCGAGGCGCTCGCCGATCCCGACAAGTACGTTGTCATACAGCCCGCTCCCGCCGTTCGCGCGGCTCTGGGCGAGGAATTCGGCCTCCCCATGGGCACTTCCGTCACCGGCAAGATGGCCGCCGCCATGCGTCGCATGGGCTTTGACAAGGTCTTCGACACCGACTTCGCCGCCGACCTCACCATCATGGAGGAAGCGACGGAACTTGTCGAGCGCATAACCAACAAGGGCGTTCTGCCGATGATAACCTCCTGCTCGCCGGGCTGGATCAAGTACTGCGAGACCTATTATCCCGAGTTCCTGCCCAATCTGTCCACCTGCAAGTCTCCCCACGAGATGGAAGGCGCGATGGTCAAGAGCTATTTCGCGGAGAAAGAGGGCATCGATCCCTCTAAGATCGTAGTCGTCAGCGTCATGCCCTGCACCGCCAAGAAGTTCGAGTGCCAGCGCCCCGAGATGGGCCAGGGCGAATTAAAGGACGTTGATATAGTCATCACCACCCGCGAGTTCGCCAGAATGATTAAGCAGGCGGGCATCGACTTCAACGCCCTTCCCGACGACGATTTCGACAGCATACTTGGCGAGTCCACGGGAGCCGCCGTCATATTCGGCGCGACCGGCGGCGTCATGGAAGCCGCGCTGCGCACGGCCTACGAGGTCGTGACAGGAAAGACCCTCGAAGACGTCGATTTCAAGGCCGTTCGCGGTCTGGTGGGCGTCAAGGAAGCCACCGTCGATCTCAACGGCCTCGAAGTCAACGTGGCCGTCGCGCACTCGACCGGCATGGCCGCCTACCTGCTCGACCAGGTCAAAGAAGGCAAGAAAAACTACACCTTCATCGAGGTCATGGGATGCCCCGGCGGCTGCGTAAACGGCGGCGGACAGCCCATAGTCTCCCCCGCGCAGCGCGAAATAACCGACCCGCGCGTGCTTCGCGCCAAGGCCCTTTACGACGAGGACGCGGGAAAGGCCATCCGCAAGTCGCACGAGAACCCGGAAATCAAGCGCATCTACGCCGATTACCTCGGAAAGCCCAATTCCCACAAGGCCCACGAGCTGCTTCACACGACGTATACCCCGCGCGAGAAATACGTTTAAGAGAATACATGGGGAGCCGGCGGACGCGTCCGCCGGCCCTTTTTTTGTCCGTTTAATGGCGCGCGACAAACGCAATCGGCGCTTATTGCCGACGTGCCGCGACGAATCGCGTTTAACGCAAGCGCCGAACCGCGCCAGAGAGGGCAAAACACGGGGCAAAACACGAGTATTTGAATAGTTTGCTTGCTTGACGCTTAAAATCATGGTATACTTATTATGGGTTACGCTCAGACGGCGCGAAAGGAGGCGAGCGACATGGCGAAGCGGAAGGTCTTCAATATCACGGGGCCGTGCGTTCCGGATCTTCACTATATGGTCGATACCGGCAAAAAGATCGACGAGATAATAAAGGATTATGTGGACGCAGGAGAGTATTTCACAATCAACCGCGCGCGGCAATATGGCAAGACGACGACGCTGGAACTGCTATACA
>JAUNBY010000571.1 GCA_030526935.1 Clostridia bacterium | reverse complement strand
CTGAGCGAAACGGCGTTGAAGGAATACAAGAACAAGGTGATCGAAACCATTGGCAAAAAGAAGGAAACCGCGATCCATGACGCTGTGGCTCAAGAGCAAATAGAGCGCAATCCGCCTAGCCAAGAGATCCTGATGGCGGAAGGCTGCGGACGTACCCTTTGTTATGATGCGACATTCGGGCGATATTTTTATTCGGACATCGAAACGCTCAGGCACGCGGCCAACAAATTGAACCGGCAGATGACGGTGATGGGCGAGGCGTATGTTTCGCTCAACGAATTCTATGCTGAAATAAACCTGCCTATGGTTGACGCTGGATATTCGCTCGGCTGGAACCTGTATAAGGGGCAGATCGAGTTGGAATTTTCCTCTCAGCTCGCTAACGGAACCACGCCCTGCCTTGTGATGTCGTTCGGGATCATGCCGGACTACAAGTATACGGAAACGTGACTGATGGAATGGCTTGTGGTGATGTAGCCTATCCGCGAAAATCGCAAGCAGTATTATGAGGGGAAACCCAAAAACGAAAGGAGAAAAAATCATGGAAACTGAAAAGATGAACGAGATTATCGAGGGGTTCGCGAAAGAAGCGGCATCACAGGAAATCACTACGGAGGTTGCTACCAATGGGAGCGCTTTGAAGACTATGGGGATCATCGGCGGTATCGCGGGCCTGGGCATTGTTGCCTGGGAGTTCGCGATCAAACCGGTTGCCCGCAAGGCGAAGAGCGCTTACCAGAAGGCTGTGGACAAGCGTAAGATTAACAAGGCCAAACAGAACGGCGATATTCTGGAGATTGACGGCGACATTGACGAGAAGTATCCGATAAAATAATGGGTAGATACTCAAAGGGAGGAGCGTTACGAGCGCTCTTCCTTTTTTGCATATTTTCAAAGGAGGGGTGTGAACCGTGAGCGATTACCCATCGAACTCCAACCGCGCGAGGGAGCAGGCAACGGAAAGCCCGCAAAGGCGTGCGGAAAAGGTTGTAAGCGGGACTGTTACGCAAAGAAAAAAAAGCGGCCTGAATATGCTCGGAAGCGCATTCATCGCAAACGATATGAAGGACGTGAAGGACTATATTCTGCAAGACGTGCTGATACCGACGGTGAAACGAGCGTTCTTTGACATCGTGTGTAACGGGACTGGCATGTTGCTGGGCGAGCGTAACCCGCGAAGGGGCGGCGGCCGGGCGGACGAGGTATCGTACCGGTCTTATTATGACCGGAACAACGGCCGAAGAAGCGGTGGTGATAATAATACCCGGGCGCGATCAAATTATAGCTATAAGGACCTGATATTCTACGATCGGGGCGACGCTGAAGTGGTGCTGGAAAGGATGTATGAAATACTGGAGCGCTACGACGCCGTTTCGGTGGGAGATCTGTTTGATTTGGCCGGGGAAACCAGCGTGTATACCGACAACAAATACGGATGGACGAACCTGGACGACGCTTATGTGAAGCCGGTAACGAACGGCTATATTATTCAGTTGCCGAGAGCGACAACGTTATGAGGAGGATCGCGATGGTATTTGGAAAGGTTGATATTTCTATTGCAAGAGGAAGATAAAACGCGTACCGCATATGCGCTCGAGGATGCTACG
>JAUNBY010000105.1 GCA_030526935.1 Clostridia bacterium | reverse complement strand
GGAGAGGCACAGGAGGAATTAGAGCGAAAGAACGCGTTGCGCAGCGGGGTATACGAGATCCCGCGCGGCGTTGTTTGGGCGCGAAACCCGCCGTTCGGACAGCTAGAAGGGTTTTAACTCTCATACTATCCGCACGGCAGTTTTTACACTCTAAGCCCCATACGTCGCCCTCTCGATGATCTGATCCTGATAGGATTTATCCAGCTGAACGAAATGCCCGCTCCAGCCCCAGACGCGCACTATGAGGTTCTGATGCGCCTGCGGGTCTTTTTGCGCCGCGATGAGTTCTTCCCTGTTGACGGCGTTGAGCTGCAACTGATGGCCTCCGAGCGCTATGAAGCTTTTGACGAGTTGCGCGACCTTGGTAAGCCCTTCCGGGTGCTTGAACACCGACGAATGCATTTCAAGCGTCAGGGGGCCTCCGTTCATCACGCGCTTAAGCCCCGGTCTTGCCATGGCCTGTATGACCGAGAGCGGCCCCGCGTCGCGCAGAAGGAGCGACGGCGAGAAGTTTGCCGACAGCTTTTCTCCCGCCAGCCGCCCGTCGGCGGTCGTCGGAAGGTCGGCGGCGTGCCACAGGTAGTACATGGCCGAACCAGTACCGGCTCTTACTATGCCGCCGCGCTCGTTTTTAAGCCCCTTGACCGCGTCCGCGAAGGCCGAGAGCATGAATTCCGCGATGTCCTCGCAAACGTCGTCGCGGCCGAGCTTGGGCGCGTCCTCGCGAAGGATCCGAAGCGCCTTTGCGTCGTCCTTAAAATCGCCGTCGAGGTCGTCGAGCAGCGTCTTTTTATCGATGAGCTTTTCGTCGAAAATGGCGTATTTGACCGCCGCGAGCTGATCGACCGCCGTCGCGAAGCCGGTTCCGTGAAAGCCGTAGTTGTTGTATTTGGCGCCTTCGGATATGTCGCGCCTTACGTCGGACATCAAAACCGTCTGATAGGGCGCGGGTTCAAGAAACAGGTCTCCCACGCGCTCAAGTTCGTCTATGGCGAGCTTTCTCAGATGCCTCGCGACTTCTTCTTTCAATTCCTCGAAGCTTCCGGCTTTAAGAAGCTTGCCGCGTATAACGTCGTTCACCGCGCTGGCCAGCGGTATGGCCCCGATATTGGGTATGTCCATGGCGACGCCGGGTATGATAAACTCCCAGCAGGCCGCGACGACGTAATTGCGGGCGTCCTCAATGTCGTATCCCATATCGACGAGCGCGGGTATGACCACGTCGTCGTTCGCGTACTGCGGGAAGCCCAAACCCTGCTTCGTCATCTCTGTGCACTTTTCATAAAGCTCTATGGGCGTGTCCTTATTGACGCGCAGGTTGATCTTGGGGTCTATGCGGCGGTTTATGAGGCTGGCTTCGAGGCATATATGCGTAAGAACGTTGACCGCGCAAAGGCCGTCTTTATCGCATCCGCCCAGCATCATGCTCTGGCCGTTGTCGCCCTGCTGCATTCCCTGATAAAGGTCGCTGTCGCGGTTGAACGACAGGAAAAACTCGCGCGTCCACTCGAGCGCCTCGTCCCTCGTCATGCCGTCATTCATCGAGGTTTCGAGAAAGCCCAGCATATACTGGTCGAACCGCCCCACGGTGTTGTGATATACGTTCGACGCCCATAGCGCGAAATGCAGTATCCTGAACATCTTAAGCGCCCCGGGATAGTCCTTCGCGCCAAAGCGAACGGCGTCGGACAATTCCGCGTCGCCATAGCGGTCGGCGTAATCAAGCACCGCGTCTATGGCTATTTGAGACGCTTTCGTCGTAATCTCCCGGCGGGGCATGAGGCCGCCTTTCAAAACGCCCTCCCAGTCGGGGGATATATTGCACACCCTGCCCTGCTCGTGGACGTAATGCCCCTGCTGAAGCCTCTCGCGCTCGCCGGGGGCGTAAATGTCCGGAAAGTCGATGAGAGTTCGCCACGCGGGAATCTTCTCGCCGGGCATCTTTATTATTTCCTCGTTTTCGAGGAAAAGCTTCAGCCTCAAGGCCGCGCGTTCGTCAAGAGGAAGCTGCGGATTTTGTATGGCGCGCTCTATTTCAAGCCTTTTTGACTCGTCCAGTCGTCTTCTTTGTACGTTCATAATATTGTACCCTCCATTCCTCGCCGCGTAAACGGCGTCAAATCGGCGTTTGGACTTTTATCCTCGTCAAATTCGGGGGCGTAGGACATGTTCAGCTGCGAATACTTGGCTCCCGCCGCGCGGTTATAGCGCAAAAGCTCCACGCGGTCGAGGTTTTTAGCTCCCTCGAGGAGCCTTGCCGTGGCCTCGAGGTTTTCCATATCGTCGTTTACCCCCGGTATGAGCGGAACCCGCGCCCTGAAAGGCACGCCGCTTTCAATAAGGCGCTTGAGGTTTTCCTGTATCAGGGCGTTGTCCACGCCCACCCAGCGTTTATGCTTTTCGCGATCCACGAGCTTTATATCGAACAGCACCATGTCCATGCGCTCGACGACCTTCTCAAATACCTCCGCCTTCGCGTAGCCCGAGGTCTCTATAGCCGCGTGAAGCCCCGGGAGCAATTCCCTCGCGGCGATGACAAAATCCGCCTGCATAAGCGCCTCGCCGCCCGAAAAGGTCACGCCGCCGCCGTTCATCTTTAAAAGCTTCTCAACGCGCCTGACCTTGCGGGCTACGTCTTCGGGCGTCATTTCGCGCCCCGCTATTCTGAGACACCCGGCGGGACAAACCTTTACGCACTCGCCGCAGGCCGTGCAGTTGCCGAGGCTTGGGCAAGCGACCTCGCACGCGCCGCAATTGTGGCACATCTCCCGGCTTTTGAGCCTTTGCGGGAAAGGCTTTAATCCCTCGGGATTGTGACACCACGCGCATCTGAGCGGACAGCCCTTCATGAAAACCACCGAGCGTATTCCCGGCCCGTCGTAGACCGCAAATTCCTCTATGTCGAAAACCACGCCCGTCACAGGCTGCTCGCTCCTTCCATAAGGGAGGTATCCATGCGGCATATGGATATGGGCCTGTCGCGCTGGCTCATGCGCAATGACAACAGCCTCGCGACCTCCACGGCCTCGGCGTTCACGTCGGCTGAAATGGAGGTGAGCCTGTATGGTATGTGCATGTATTTCTGCGCGTCGTCAAATCCCGTAAGCCTGACGCTTTGCGGAACCTTTATCCCCTTTTTTTCGAGGCAGCATATTATCTCCCACGCGATGAGATCGCTGAAGGCGCATATGCCGTCCACGCCAGAAGCCATGAGCTTCATCACCATGTCCTCTATATCCCCGGCTATGGGGGAGGTCTCGACCACCCATTCGGGATCGGGAGCTATGCCCGCCTCGCCAAGCGCCTCGAGATAGCCGAGTTTTCTGTCTCTGGCGCTGGAAATCCTCTGCGTTACGCCAAGCCACGCGATCTTCCTGCAGCCTCGAGATATCAGGTGTTTCGCCGCGAGATAGCCGCCCTTTCTGTCGTCCCATATGACGGCGTCCTCAAGTTGCGGCTCGGTATATCGCCCGCTCAAAACGCATGGCATATCATACTGCCTTATGAGGTTCAGCGCGTCCTCGTCCTTCTGGCAGGGGCAGAGGACTATGCCGTCTGCCTTGCGGCTTATGGCGGTATATACCGCGTCGAGCTCCTGTTTAGCGTCCTCGTCGGTGTTGAATATCATTATCTGATAGCCCAGCTTTCGAAATTCGCGCTCCATGGCCTTTATCTTTATCGCGAAAAGTGGGTTGGCAATATCGCCCATCACAAGGGCGCAGGTGTTCGTCCTGCCCGAGCGCAGCGAACCCGCGATGGCGTTTTGCACGTATCCTACCTGTTGGGCGATGGCTATTATCTTCTCCTTCGTCTGTTTGGCCACGCGGGGCGAATCCCGAAGCGCGAGAGATACCGTGTTGGTCGTAAAGCCCGTCAGTTGAGCCACGGTTTTGAGCGTCGGCGCGTCCTTTTTCATCGCGCTTCCTCTTTGCGGGATTTTATCGTATATTCGAGTATTATCTCCTGCGTCATCCGCTCGCGCTCGGTTATTTCGGCGGCGACGGCTCCGTCGCGCATTACGTATATCCTGTCCGACATCCCTATAAGCTCCGGCATGTCCGATGAGATCATCATTATCGCGACGCCGGACTTGGCTATCTCGTCCATCATATGGTATATTTCGGTCTTGGCGCCCACGTCGATTCCCCTCGTAGGTTCGTCGAGTATGAGCATTTGGGGCTTCGCCGCGAGGCATTTGCCAAGAACTACCTTCTGCTGATTGCCGCCTGAGAGGGTTCTGGCCTTCTGATTATAGGAATTGCAGACGATATTGAGCTTTTTAACCATGTCGCGGGCAAGCTCGTCCTCCGCGCCGCCGAACATGAAAAACCTCTTATACAACAGCTTTAACGACGCAAGCGTAAGGTTCTCGTCTATGCCCATATCGAGTATGAGCCCTTCCGTCTTGCGGTCTTCCGTGAGGTAAATGAGGCCGTCTTTTATGAGGCTTGCGGGGTCGGGATGGTGAACGGCCTTTCCCAGATACGTTATCTCGCCCCCGAAGCTCTTGCGATAGCCTATTATCGACTTGGCAAGTTCCGTCCTGCCCGCTCCCACGAGGCCGCCCATGCCAACGATCTCGCCCGCCTTGACGTTTATGGAGATGGGGGAGGTGTGCGCCTCGAGGCGAAGGTCTTTGACCTCGAGAACCGTTTGCTTCCCCGGAACGTGCGTGTTCTGATACATCTGCCCAAGCTGGCGTCCCACCATCATCCTTACGATTTTGTCCACCGAAAATTCCTCGCGCTCGAGGGTTCCTATATAGGCTCCGTCGCGAAGTACGCTCAGCCTGTCGCCGATTATGTCGAATTCCTCGAGGCGGTGGGATATGTAGATTATAGAAACCCCATCGGCCTTGAGCCTGTGTATGAGCCTGAACAGTATGTCGATCTCCTTTTTGGTAAGCGACGACGTAGGCTCGTCCATTATTATGACACGGCAGTCGTAGGACAGAACCTTCGCTATCTCGACGATCTGCTGCTGCGCCGTCGACAGGTCGCGAACGAGCGTAGAGGGGGATATGTCTATTCCCAGTTGCGTCAAAAGCGCCCTCGACTTTTCGAGCATGGCCTTTTTATCCCGGAACACGCCCTTTTTTATCTCGCGCCCCATGTATATATTGTCGCACACCGAGAGGTTGCCGCAAAGGTTCAGCTCCTGATGTATGAAGCCAATGCCGAGATTTTGCGCCTCGCGCGCGTTTCTAGGACGTATGTTCGCGCCGTCCAAAAGCATCTCCCCCTCGTCGGGAGGTATTATGCCGCCCAGCACCTTCATAAGCGTCGATTTGCCCGCGCCGTTTTCGCCTACGAGTATGTGAACCTCGCCTTTTCTCAGGTCGAAATTCACCCTGTCGAGTATCTTGACGGTGGTGTTTCGAAGGGCGATGCCGTAGCTGTCGAATATGTATTTGGTTATGCCCCGCATTTCAAGAATTGTTTGCACGGATATGCCCTCCTTTCTATAGCTTGCGGTTTTTATAGACCTCTGCGATTATCGCAAGAAGTATTATAACGCCCATCGCGGGCTGGTAAAGGTAGATATTGACGGCCATGAGGTTTATCGAGTTTGAAAGCATCATGGTCACGAGAACGCCGAAGACGCAGTTTACGACGCTGGACACGCCGCCTGCCAGACTGGTTCCGCCCACGACGGCGGCGGTGACTATCTCGAAGGTGTAATTGCTGCCCCCGAGATTGGACTGGGCGCAATCGACGCGTATGGTCAGCAGTACCGACGCGAGCGCCACCAGGGTCGAACTTATCATATACGTCGCCACGTGCAGTTTCGCGGTGTTTATGCCCGAAAGCCGGGCCGTCGCGCGGTTGAATCCGAAGGCGGACAGGCTGCGTCCGTAGGTCGTCTTATGCCTCAATATGAACGCGATTATGGCCACGGCGATGGCTATGAACACGTAATTGGGAAGCCTTGAAAGCTGATTGACGAAGTCGTTTGACTGTATGTGTTCGGGAAGCGTCGCGTATATGCCCGACAGCGGCCTCACGGTTCCGAAGTCTATGAGGTCTTTGGGCAGCTGATAAAAGGCGTCGCCCTTGCCGAATATCTGCGCTATGCCGAAAAGCACGTAGCCGCTTCCGAGGGTCGCTATAAAGGGCGGAACTTTCAGGTACTGAACGATCAGCCCGTTAAGCAGCCCTACGGACGTGCCAATCAAAAGCGTCACGGGTATCGCCGCGATGGCGGGAATGCCGTAGCGCTTGGTCATCATTCCGAGGAGCACCGAACAAAGGCCCAGGGTGTATCCGAGCGACAGGTCTATACCTCCGGTGGTGAGTATGAGCATAAGCCCCATACACGCCACCAGCGGAACCGCCGCCTGCTTTATGACCGTGAATATATTTCTTACCGTGAAAAAATTTGGAACGAAAACAGCCGCGATTATGAAAAGCACCGCGAACATGAGTACGCTTCCGTGTTCCCTGGCGAATCGCTTAAAGGCGCTTTGCCTGACGCCGCCGGGCTTTCTTGCGCTCAACTGCATTATGGCGGCCTCCCTTCTATGGCATCAGCCGGTCGAGTGAATCGGCGGCTGCGAATTGCGCGGTTTTCTGTTGACGGCGCGCCCGGCTGAGCATTGAAATAGCCACGACGGTTATGATTATGGCGCCGACGAGTATATTCTGATAGAACGAATGAACGCTTAAAAGGTTGAGTATATTGCGAACGGAGCCGATTATGAGCGCTCCGACCATTGACATGAATACCTTTCCCTCGCCTCCGGATACGCTCACTCCGCCGATTATGCAGGCGGCTATGGCGTCGAGCTGATAAGGCTCTCCCTGCGTGGGGTGCGCGGTGTCAAGCTGCGAGGCCAGAAGCACGCCCGCCGCCGCCGCGCAGAATCCCGAAAATGAAAATACGAACAGCTTTATCTTAGCGGTATTTATTCCGGCGTTTTTAAGCACCTGCTCGTTGCCGCCAAGCCCGTATATGCGCGTGCCTATGGGCAATTTGGTGGTTATTATAATGCCCGCGACGACAAAGGCGACCATTATATAGTCAGAAATCGGAACGCCCAGAAACGAGCCGTTTCCGATAAATACGTAGGCGTCGGGGAAACCGCCGAAGGAGCGGCCGTTGTTAAAAAGGTACGCCGCGCCCTGAGTTATCTGCCCGATTACGAGGGTCGCGACGAAGGCCGGAACCTCGAGGTAGGCGTTGAGCGTTCCGGATATAAGGCCTATGACGGCTCCTATGACGAGCGCCGCGATTATCGCTATCCACACGGGCGCGCCCATGTTGAGGAGCAGTCCCGCCGTCATGCCGCAAAATGTGACGTTTCCGCCAACCGACAAATCAATGCCCGTTATGACGAGCACCTGCGTGACGCCCACGGCGCAAATGGCGATTATCGAGCACTGCCTTACGACGTTTAACAGGTTAGCGGGCTGCAAAAAGTTTGGAACCAACGACCCAAGAGCTAAAAAAACCGCGACGCCAAGCGCGATTTTCAAAACGCGAGCGTTTTTTTTAATGAATTGCATGGGCATTCCTCCGGTCGTAATTGGAGGGGGCAAGCCCCCTCCAATAGTGATGTGCCTTATTCCACGTTCGTAATGTCGAAGATCTGGGTTCCGGCGTCTATGAAGGATTCGACGCCTTCGGCTTCGCCGTTGATGGCCTTCATCAGGTACTCGACGCCCCACGCGCCTATCTTGTCGGGGAACTGGGCTACGGTTCCGAGAACGCTTCCGTCCTTTATCATGTCGATGCCGGCCTGAGAGCCGTCGAAGGAGATTATGGTCACGCCTTCGATGTCGTTATTGCGAAGGGCCTGCAAAATGCCGGGGAGCATGTTGTCGGAGCAGCAGAATATGCCCTGAATGTCGGGGTTGGCCTGAATCATGTTCTCCGTGACCTGCATGGCCTTATCGACTACCCAGTCGCCGGCCTGCTCGTTGATGAGCGCCAGACCCGTTCCCTCGATTCCGGCCTTGAAGCCGTCGGCGCGGTCGTCGCCCGCCTGAGAGCCATTGGCGCCGCGAACGATTATGACGTTGCCGCTTCCGCCAAGTTCCGCCGCCATGCGCTCGCCCGCGGACTGTCCGCCGGCGAAGTTATCGGTGGAGATGAACGTTACATACAGATCCTCGTGACCGGCCTCGACGCCCTGATCGACGAGAACCACGGGGATTCCGGCTTCCTTGGCCTTCTCGAGCACCTGAATGCAGGCGTTGGAATCCATGGGGTTGATTATGAGGCCGTCAACGCCCATGTTTATGAGGTCTTCGATCTGATTGACCTGGGTGGCCACGGCGGTCTGAGACTCGGCGAGAACGCCCATGAACTCGTCGCCGTTCGCCTCTACCGCGGCCTTGACCGCGTCATACAGGCTCAACTGGAAAGCGTCGTTGGTGATGGTCTTTGTGCTGTAGCCGATGGTGAGCGCGCCGGCGCATACGGGGATAGCGGCCATCATCAGAACCAGTACCAGGGATAGAATCTTCTTCATTAGAAAAGTCCTCCTTTTTTTATGGGGTTCGCGTATGCCGATTATAGCATATTATTATCGATAATACAAGGCTTCAGAATGATTATCGGATATTATAAATAATATACGTGATGTAAAAATGTGCAATATTCATATCGCATTGATGAGCTTCAATTGTGAATCGGAAAATACCCGCGCTTCAAGCGTCTTCAGATGTAGTATCGATTAGACATGGCTTCTTTAGAATCCTGATAGCCTTGTTTTCGCGGCGGCGGTTTCGCGCGACTCAACTTAGTCCGTATGCGCTGAAGCGAATTAACAACTAACGGTAAAATGACGTAAAAACGATGACAGATGGGACATATTGAAGTGAAGAAAAATGTCATACTATAAAGCGTGTAAAATTAAAAAAACCTATTGACTTTCGAGGAGGGGTGTATTAAAATATATCCTGTTGTGAGCGCCATTAGCTCAGTTGGTAGAGCACCTGACTCTTAATCAGGGTGTCCAGGGTTCGAGTCCCTGATGGCGTACCATTGTCTGAAAACGTAGGTTTTCAGACAATTTTTTATATCCGGGCATTTATTTGCATAAAATCGAGGCCGTCTAAAAAGTTGGCCGCTGTCGGCGACGCGGCGAGCACTGAATATGACGCCTGTGTTAATTGTTAGCACTCTCGCTTGATGAGTGCCAAAAATCTGTTGACAAACGC
>JAUNBY010000104.1 GCA_030526935.1 Clostridia bacterium | reverse complement strand
CGGACGCTGACTCCGCTAATTTCGAGGGTATATACCGCGTTTCTTCCCTCGACGATGCCGGATATAACCAATTCCAGTTCGTCGTTGTCTTTGTCTTTTACTCGAGCATTATAAACCTTGCCATCCCCGGCTTTGGCGATTACACTAAGATTCTGATAGGAGACCTTGCCGGTGAATTCTACGTCCAGCTTGCCCTTGCTGTCGTAATCAATCTTTTTTATTTGAACGTCGCCAAGCGAGGGGGCGTTGAACGAACCGGACAATGTGCCATATTCCCCCGCTCCGCGCGAGCCTATGCCCGATATGGTAAAATTGTAACTGGTATTTGCCCTTACGTTTTCTACTTTAAACACCAGGCTCTTATTCCCTTTATTCACCACTTTAGCGGTGTATGAATTGCCCTGCGAGTCGCTGGCCGACACCTTCACATTTTTATACTGAACCTGGTTTCCCGAGAACGACACTTCTACCTTGCCATTTCCTTTGTACGCGACCGCGGAAATCTTTGGCATCTCGACCGAGGCTATGCTAAAGGAGCCATTTACAGTATCGAAGTCGTCGTCGCCTCTCTCGCGGATTCCCGTTATGGTAAAGGAATACCTCTTACCCGACGCGGGATTGCTAATCTTGAAGACCATGAAGCGCTTATTCTTTTTGGTGATTTTCGCCGTATAGCTGACGCCGTTATCGTCCGTGACCTTTACCTTGGGTTTCTTGTAAACAACGTAATCATCGTCGTCGTCATCTTCGAAAACAACGCGAACCACGCCTTTTCCCTGATAGCTGACGCTGTCAATATCCAAATCCGCGACAGCCGCGCCCGCAACAAACAACGCCAATACAACCAGCGCAAAAAGGGAAAGCATTTTCTTCATTATGATGAACTCCTCTCAAACCTGTCATATTTTGTAATTCCCTCTAATGCGCTGACTATATCATATGAATTCTAATTTGTGAATAGTTTTGCCCTTTCCCTCACACATCCCTCACAAAGCGAACATAAAATATGCTTCCCCGCCCCAATTGGCTTTGCGCCGTTATGCTCCAGCCGTATTTTTTCGCTATCGCAAGCGCTATTGACAATCCAAGTCCGGTACCGCCCATCTCGCGGCTGTGAGCCTTGTCCACTCTATAGAAGCGCTCAAAAAGCATTGGGATATGCTCTTTCGCAATGCCTATGCCGTCATCCGACACGCTGAAGCCATCTTTATCGAGCGATACCCACGTATGCCCGCGCTGATTGCCATACCTGACGGCGTTGCCCATCAGGTTAAACAATATCTCCCATACGTCTCTCGCGTTCGCGCGGGTTACGCATTTGCCGGTTATCGAAAACACAATCTCCTTTTCTTCCGCCTGAGGTTCCAGCGCCAGTTCCACCTCCCGGGCTATAGAAGCCACGTCCACGTCCTCGAGGTTTTCCGGCGCCGCGGATTCGTCCTTTTCCGCCCGAGCCAGCGCGAGCATGTCGTCTACTATGCCGCGAAGCCGCTCGCTCTCCTTCAATATGCACTCCGCGTAAAGCCGCCTTTTTTCACCGGTGGTGTCGATGCCGTCGCTTATTAATTCGGCAAAGCCCGAAATGGAAGTAAGAGGACTTTTAAGCTCATGGGACGCGTTGGCGATAAAGTCGCGCCTGAGCGTCTGCTCGCGCTCGATTTCGTCATAATCGTGCCTGAGCCTCCACGCCTTATAGCAAAGCGCCTCCATAGAGGGCCTCAATTCGGGATAGAACGTCTGCACCAGTTCTATCGCGCCCTTTGTTTTGCCGGTGAGTATCAGTTGGATGTTCTCCAGCTGTTCATGAAGCCGCAGTGAAAAGCGCGAGAAGAATCTGACGAGAAACACATACAAAAGCACAAGCAACATGAATACGTACATTGCGTATATCCACAAAAGCGTCAGAAGCTCCCTCATGGGATAGCTGAGTCTAAGCACAAGCCTCTCGGAAACCCGCATAGCAGCGTATAAAGTCGTGACCGACAAAGTCTCGCTGACGCGCATACTCTCGCCCAGTCTTCCCTCGATTGCGGCTATAACCTCCGGTCGGTCTGAATGGTTGTCCATATTCGCCGCTACTTCCTCGCTGTCAGCCAGCACGTCGCCGTTTTCATTTAAAAAAGTCACCCTCAACGGGGGTGAGCTTTGCGCGATGACCTTTGACAGGCTTATCAATTCAGTCTCGCCTTTTTCCTCTAATTCGACGCCGTAAGCTACGCTTGATACGGTTTGAAGTATCGCCCTGAGACTGTCGCGCGTCGTCTGATAACGCACGAGGACGAACATCGCCGCGAACAGCAGCATTATCACCGCCGTTACGACGGCTCCCGCTATATAAACCCGCCGTATTGCCCTTTTCATTCGTTTTCTCCTCCCGACTTGCCAATAAACCTGTATCCGAATCCCCTTATAGTTTCGAGATAGCGCGGCTGGGCGGGATTGTCGCGAAGCTTGGAGCGCACAACGCGCACGTGATAATCGACGGTTCTGGAAGGATCCGACTGCGTTTTATAACCCCAGACCGCGCTCAAAAGTTCGTCGCGGCTGGCGACGTAACCGGGGCGCTTCGCGAGGTATAAAAGCAATTCAAATTCCATGAACGACAGCATAATGCGTTCATCCGCGAGGCGAACCTCCCTTGCCTTTTCGTCTATCGTCAATTCGCCAAACCTCATGGCTTTCGCCGATACGGGCGCTCTGCGAAGCGCGGCGCGAACGCGAGCCTGCAATTCCTTAACCCCGAAGGGCTTTGTTATATAGTCTTCGGCTCCCAGGTCCAGCCCTCTGACCTTGTTTTCCTCGGCGCTCAGCGCGGATACTATTATAACCGGCGTATGAGACGTATCCTTGCGGTTTTTCCACTCGTCGAGTATGTCGTATCCGCTATTCATGCCGAGCATCAGATCCAGCAAAAGCAGATCCGGCTTCGCCCTTCTAAGACCCGCGAAAAGGTCGTCTGCGTTTCTGAATCGCGCAGCGTCAAGCCCCATGGCCTCGACCGCCGATGAAAGCAAAATAGCGATTCTCTCGTCGTCCTCGACGATGTACACGAGCGCCATTCATCATCCCCCCAAAAAATATGCTTTGATACAATTATACCCACTCGCTGCATATATTCTAACAGGCGAGTGGGCGTTTTGATGGGTTAATCGCCCGGGCGTCTATTCGTCATTTTCCGCTTCTTCGGACTTTGACAGTTTTGAGATTATAGCGGTCTCAATGCGCCTGTCCTCGACGCGGTCTACGTGTATGTGAAGTCCGTTGACGTCGACGTCCAGGACGGAACCGTCCTTGGGTATTGTGTGAAGCGTCGAATACACCATGCCTCCCACCGTGTCATAGTCGTCGCTTTCGGGAAAGTCCATATCGAGCGTTTCCGACAGCGTTTGCATATCGAGACTTCCCGACACGCGCCACTCGTTTTCCGAAATCTGCTCAATTTCAGCCGGTTCAGTCGGGTCGAACTCGTCGTATATATTGCCGACTATCTCCTCGAGAAGATCCTCTATGGTTATTATGCCGCTCACGTCGCCGTATTCATCGACGACGAGCGCTATATGTATCTTCTTTTTCTGCATGTCCTTGAACAGCTTGTCCGCGTGTATGGACTCGGGTACGAAGTAAGGGGGGCGCAAAAGCTCCTTCATGGGCTTGGGTTCGCCGGAAGTAATGTTTAAAAGGAAATCGCGCGTATTGAGTATTCCAATCACGTCTCCCGGTTCCTCGTCATATACCGGGAAGCGCGAAAGTCCGGTGGAGCGGATTATTTCAAGCACCTCGTCGCGGGTCGCGTCGAGCGGAATGGCCTCGACGTCGGGCTGATGGGTCATCGCTTCGCGAACCGATATGTCGTCGAAGTCGAAGACGTTTTGAATCCACTCCATTTCGTCGGCGTCGATGGTTCCGCGCTCCTCGCCAAGTTCGACCATGAGCCTTATCTCGTCCTCGGTAACGCTGTCCTCGCGAGGTTCGGTCTTCAATTTAAAAAGCCTCAGAAGGGCGTTCGTCGATTTGGCGAGAAGTGCGACGACGGGCTTCATTATCTTGGCGATCCCCAAAACCGCCCCGCAGGCGAATTTCGCCATTTCATACGGTTTTTGCATCGCGATGCGTTTAGGCACCAGTTCGCCAAGTACGAGCGTGAAATATGACAGTATAATCGTTATCAGTATAACCGATATGGTGTTTATCGCGCCAAGCGAAATCGCGCGGAAACCCACGTCGTTATAGAGCCATCCGCTCAATTCGCCGGCGAAGTTCTCCGCCGCGAACGCGGAGGCAAGAAAACCCGCAAGGGTTATTCCGACCTGTATGGTTGACAGGAAGTTAGACGGCTCATCGGTAAGCTTTATAAGCTTTATCGCCGTTTTATCGCCCTCGTCCGACATCTTGTGAAGCTTCGCTTTATTAAGCGAAAGCACCGCGATTTCCGTCGCAGCGAAAAAGGCGTTGACCATTATCAGAACTATCTGCAACAATAACTTGGGAACAACAGAATCCAATTCAATCTCTCCTTTTGATTTTAAACAAAACAGCAAAGCATAGCCATCTTAAAATATGGCCATGCTTTTCTAAGTATAGGTATACCGCTTTCGTCATCCGCGGTTTTGTCCATAGAATAGCGTTATCCTTTCCTCAGCAGTTATTATGATGTTTATTATATGCCATAGCAATCCGCATGTCAATACTTTTTTTGTGGGATGAATCTGAAATCCATGTATTTGACTTATATGCTCCATTGCGGTCATCCCGCCGTTGAAGACAGGTAGGCGTAGGCGCGGGCTATATTCTGCTGATGATAGGTGTTTGTCTGGCTCGTGCCATGGGTTATGCTGCCGTTGAGGTGTATGCAGAATTGTCCGTTGAAATTGTTGGTCGTGCTTATTTGACTGCCGTGCGGCATTCCGTTCATGGCGGCGGCGTAATAATGTCCCGCGGCTTTAAGGAGTATGGCGCGACTGTCCCAGGACCAGGTTCCGCCGTATACGGCTTTGAGTTTTTTGGTGTCTTTCGCGGTGGCCGGTTCCACGTCGAGGTGATTATGTCCCCCAACGCGGCGTATCGTTATCCGTTTGCCGGTGGCGAGATCGACGATTTTCGCCTTTGTTCCGCGGCTGTAGCTGGTTTTTGCGGCGCTTGAACTCCAATTGACGTTTTTGATATCGGGCTTTTGTCTCGTGGTGGCCATGATTTTTTTTCGCGTCGCCGCGTTGAGCTTTGAATTGACCTTCATATTGCTGAGCATCTTGAATACCCTTACGGCTTTCTTAGTGGCGGAATTTATTTTCCCCGTCGCGCTCGAACTCTTCAGATATCCGAGCTTGACGAGCTTATTCTGCACCTGCTTGACGGTAGTATTATTGCCTGATTTTTTCGTAGCTGATTTGGCGCTTGAGGAGGACGCGCTCTTTACGCTGGACGCTTTTCCAACCCCGCTTTTCAACACAAACCCGACCTTGCCGCCGGCTTTTACCTTCATCCATTTCTTGCCCACTTTTTTTATCGTTACGCTCTGCCCCTTTTTGAGCGTTGTCAGCACCTTGCTTGATTTGGAATTCTTGGCGAATAATTTGAGAGTATTGGACTTTACTACGTAGTTCGCCGCAAGCGCGTATGGAGCGCTCATCATAAGAATTATTACGAGCGTGAAGACGGCTATATGCCTTTTACATCTATCCACCCTTTCTCGCCTCCAAACATGAGATTAGTATTGTCCTCATGTTTGACATTATATTACAAATCTATTTCAATTGCAAGTTAATTATTACTTTTTATGTCCTCCATATTCCAAGAGTATTTCGTTTATTACACCGTATCTATCGCCTTTCTAAGCGCTTTGGCGGCGAGGGGAGCCGCGACCGATCCGCCGGTTCCGCCCTCCTCGACGACTACCGATATAGCGTAGGGATGCGCGTCGTCGTCGATAAAGCCCACGAACCAGGCGTTATCGAGGGCGTTGGGATCGTCCGAAACCTCGGCCGTTCCGGTCTTGCCGCAAACGGTATATCCGTCTATCGCGGCGCGCGTCGCCGTCCCGTATTGAACGGTTCTCTGCATGGCTTTGGCGATTTTATCGGCGACGTCCGAGGAAACGACGCTTCCGTATATCCCGGCGGAAGCCCTTATTCGCGGTATGCCGCCGACGCCCGTAACCTGCGCGATAAGCGCGGGTTCGCGCATGACGCCGGAATTGGCTATAGCGCCCGTAATCATCGCCATGTGAAGCGGCGTGACGAGCAGTCGTCCCTGACCGTCTCCCGTCCAACCAAGCTCATACGCGTCGTCGATGGTATCGGGTATGCTCGATTCGTATACTACAAGGTCGCGGAACCGGAAATTGTCGTTAAAGCCCATGCGTTCGGCGGTCGCTATGAGCTTTTCACCGCCCATGTACGCCGCGAGCCTGGCGAACGTGACGTTGCAGCTTTGTGCGAAAGCCTGCCATAGCGTCATACTTCCGTGTACCTCGCCCGCGAAGCAGCTCACCGTTCCGTTTCCAAGCTGAATGGGGCCTGTGCAATTGTATGTCACCTGATCGACGTCCGAGATATTCTCGAGCGCCGCCGCCAGAGTCACGATCTTAAACGTAGATCCCGGAGCGTACAAACCCTGAAGGCAGCGGTTGAGATAGCCCGAACCCGTTGTATCGGCCGAAGCCTGGCGCGTTGCCAGGACGAGCGGGTCGTAATCGGGCTTTGATACCATCGAAAGTATCTCCCCCGTTTTATAATTGATTACGACAACCGCCCCGGCTTTTCCGGAGGGGAACTGGCTTGATATGTAGCTGGTCAGTTCCGCGTCAACCGTGAGCCTTATATTGTCGCCCTTGTAGGATTTACCGGTAACGTACTGCCAGGTTCTGTCGATTATTGAACCGGACAGCCCGAGAAGTATATTCGCGTGAAACGTCTCAACGCCCGTTCCGGACATGCTCATCTGATCTCCAACGGTTTGAGACAGCGCGCGCCTTGTCATCTCGTCGGCTGAATACTGCCTTTGCCCGTCGGAATCTGTATACGCCAGCCGCACGCCGTCGCGGTCGTAAACGGTGCCCATGCCTACTGTATTTCTGGCCGCCGTAAGGCGGGAATTATACTGCGTTGTCAGCCATCTGCCGCCCTGCGTATAGACGCTGTAGCAAAGAAATACCGCCGTTGCCGCGAAAGCGACTATGAGAAGCGTCGATATTAGGCGCACGGAGGTTCTAAGCTTTTTCATATTCCGTTCTCCATAAGCATCATGCGCTTGTAGTCGTCCAGTTCATCCGCCGCGTTTATCGATGAAACGCCCAAAAGCAGACCTATACATCCCATCATGCTGATTATCGACGATCCTCCCGCGCTTACGAAGGGAAGCGTCACGCCCGTAAGAGGTATGAGCTTTATATTGCCCCCGACGATTATCAGCGTTTGAAAGCCTATGAGCGTCACCACGCCAAAGGCTATAAGCGCGTGAAAACTGAGCCGCGCCGACAGCGCGACGCTTATTCCGCGCATAATCAATATAACATAAATCGCGAGCATACCTATGGCGAATATAAGCCCAAATTCCTCGCATATGGCGGCGAAGATAAAATCAGAGTGGTAAAGGGGAATGTTTCTCGGGTAGCCGAGGCCCACGCCCATTCCAAAAAGGCCGCCCGACCCTATGGCTATGAGCGCCTGTATTATCTGCCAGCCGTTGTCCAGGGGATCAGACCATGGGTCTAAGAAAACCTCGACGCGCTTGGCTACATAATCAAACATATTATACGCTATGACCGCGCCGCTCGCCCCGGCCGCAAGCCCCGCGAGGGTCAGCGGGGCGTTTGAGGTGGCGGCGTAGAAAACCGCGACGGTTAAGATAAAGTAGACGAGAAGCGCTCCCAGGTCGTGTTCCAGGAGCAGAATCGCGCAAAGCGCCGCGGCGAATACGGCCGTCGGCAGGCATTTGAGCGTGCGCGGCTGATTGGCGAAGCCCGCCGCAAGTATGACGATCAAAATGGGCTTTACGAATTCCGAGGGCTGAACCGAATATCCCGTGCCGGGAATGGACACCCAGTTTTTCGCGCCGTATGTCCACTCGCCTAAAATGAGCGGGGCGACGATGAGCGCTCCCGCCAGGCACATGAACCATTTCATCCACCTGTCCCAGTGGACGAGCCTTCTTACGAACACTATGCCGAAGGCCATCGCGAAAAATCCCGCTATGATGAACATCGCCTGATTGAACGGGGTTTCTGACGACCTCGCGATGTCCTGAAGCGTAACGAGTCCTATGGATAAAAGCAGTATCGTAAGTATCATTATCGTGCGGTCAACGGGCCAAATAGCCCCGAACACCCTGACCGACACATACGTCCCCACCGGAAGCGCTATGGCCATTATGAGCGCCTGAAGGTCTATGGGGCTGGTTTTAATGGCGACGATGATCATAGCGGTGAACTGAAAAAGCATCACCGATGTGAGTATGAGCCGGGGGTTTAACCGGAACAGCGCGCTTTTCATCGCGTATGGGTCAATGCTTTTTCTTCTTTTCACTCGTCTGGCCATAGGCTGTTTTCAAATTCCTCCAAATCCTCGTCGTCGGGTTCGATGTCCGTTATTCCGTTTTCTCCGAACATCACGAGCAGCAGTTTGACCTCGCCCACCGTTACGGTGTCGCCGTCCCTTGCGAAAAGCGCTTCGGACGAAAATTCGTCGTTTAATAAAACCCTCGCTCCCTTTCGAGGCTTTATCAACAGGCCGCCCTCGCGCACCTCGAATGTGAGGTGAAGGCGCTTCACGCCTTTTTCGCGCACATATATATCAGACTTGCCGGACGAGCCAAGCGTTCCCTCTTTTGGTATGGGAAGGCAGGCTCTTTTTTTTTCGCTCCGGGGGTCGACGACAAACTGGCCGACGCAGCCCGTCTCCGGCGACCACTTTCTAAGCTTTCTCGCGTTTTTATTGTCAACGAAGGTTATATGCCAGGCGCGAAATACGATGAGCAGCATAAGGCCGCAAAACCAGTATCGAGCCGCCATAGAAACCAGCGCGAAAAGATCACTATCCACGTCCTTCTCCTTTTCGCAATACTCCATGGCCTATTATACAATAATCCCCACCGCATTTCAAGTCTGACCTCAAAGCGCCCGGCAGCATAAGATGTCGTATAGACTGTTATGGAGTTGAAGCGCATGATTCACAGGGGGG
>JAUNBY010000103.1 GCA_030526935.1 Clostridia bacterium | reverse complement strand
CAAGGAGAGGTGCCCGCCGCAGCGGGCGGAGAGGTTCCCCCGTGAGGGTGTTACGACTCTTGGGTTGATGACATTGCCCCTCTGGGGAAGGTGCCCGCCGCAGCGGGCGGATGAGGTCTCCCCGGTCGGCTGCAAACCGCGCAAAGCTCCGTGACGGATGGGTTAACTTGCTTGGGTTGATGACATTGCCCTCTGGGGAAGGTGCCCGCCGCAGCGGGCGGATGAGGTCGTTCCCCTCTGGGGGTCGCAGACCGCGCGAAGCGCTAGCGGGTGCTGTCATCCCGGAAATACCGCAAGATGTCTATAGTCTCGTAAAACAAGGGTGAATAGTAACCCCTATTATCGTCGCGGCTATAACGCGGGTTTTGACAACGACGCGTTTATATGGTAAAATTAAGAAAAAGCGAATGGAGAGAGATATATGCAAGTCAGATATTCATCGTCGCCAGAGGCTGTTCGCGGATATGACACGGACGCTATTCGCAGGGAATTCCTCATAGAGGATCTGTTTGCCGAAAACAGTCTGAATCTCGTCTACAGCCATATAGACCGCATAATAGTCGGAGGCTGCGTCCCCGTGGAACCTGTGAGCCTGCCTTCCGGCGAGGCGCTTCACGGCGAATACTTCCTCGAAAGGCGCGAGATGGGCGTCATAAACATAGGCGGTCCCGCGAGGGTCAAGGTCGACGAAGCGGCCTTTGAACTGCGGCACAAAGACGGGCTTTACATAGGCATGGGCGCGAAGGACGTGGTATTTGAAAGCGTAGAAGCTTCCAATCCCGCCAGGATTTATATCAACTCTACGCCCGCCCACAGAACCTGCCCGACGGCGCTCATACGCCCCGAGGACTGCGTAAGGGTTGAGCTTGGCTCTATCGAACAGTCCAACCACCGGATGATAACCAAGTACATACTTCCCGGGCAGATAGAATCCTGTCAGCTCGTGATGGGAATGACGAGCCTTAAACCCGGAAACGTATGGAACAGCATGCCCTGCCATACCCACGAAAGGCGCATGGAGGTATACCTCTATTTCGAACTGGATGAGGACAGCGTCGTATTTCACTATATGGGGCAGCCCGACGAGACCCGCCACATCGTCATGCGCAACGAACAGGCGGTCATTTCCCCGAGCTGGTCGATACACTGCGGCTGCGGCACCAGCAACTATACTTTCATATGGGGCATGGCCGGCGAAAACCAGACCTTCGACGATATGGACGGCGTGAAGGCGACCGAACTTAAATAGCGGGAGGGCGTATGAAGAATTTGTTTTCTCTTGAGGGCAAGACGGCTCTCGTGACGGGCGCGGCTTACGGCATAGGCTTCGCCATGGCCGAGGCAATCAGCAAAGCGGGGGCGAAGGTCGCGTTTTGTTGCAGAAGCGAAGAGCATTTGAATAAAGCCGTCGAAGATTACGCACAAAACGGCGTTGACGCGAAGGGCTATATATGCGACGTGACCGACGAAATCCAGGTGGCGGCAATGGTGAATGATATCGAGAGGGATTTGGGCGTCATAGACATACTCGTCAACAACGCCGGAATAATCAAGCGCGTGCCAATGACACAGATGCCGGCGGGCGAATTCAGGCAGGTCATAGACATAGACCTGGTCGCGCCCTTTATAGTCTCAAAGGCGGTCATACCGCAGATGATTAAAAAGGGCGGCGGCAAAATCATAAACGTCTGTTCGATGATGTCCGAGCTTGGACGCGAGACGGTATCCGCCTACGCCGCCGCGAAGGGCGGCCTTAAGATGCTCACGCGCAATATCGCCGCCGAGTACGGCGAATACAATATTCAGTGCAACGGCATAGGCCCCGGGTATATCGCGACCCCGCAAACCGCGCCGCTTCGCCAGCCGGGTTCCGCGTTCAACGAATTTCTCATGGCAAAGACCCCCGCAAACCGCTGGGGAAATCCGGAGGATCTTATGGGTCCGGTGATTTTCCTCGCGAGCGGCGCGTCGGACTTTGTAAACGGACACGTGCTGTACGTTGACGGGGGCATATTGGCGAGCATAGGAAAACAGCCGAAATAGCGCCGGTAGTCATCGACTGATATATAAAATGCGGCCGCCTCGGAATAACCGGGGGCGGCCGCCGCGTTTAATAAATCAGATTTTGGCGTTTTGCGTGGCCATGATAGTGTAGTCTTTGACTTCCTCGCCGTTTATCTCCCTCGCGACGCGGCGCGCGAAGGTGCAGGTGCGCCCGTGCGCGTAGCCAGTGCAGAGGTTGGGATAGCTGTAGGCGAAGTAGGAGCCGGAGCAGTCGCCTATGACGTATACTCCGTCGAACGCGACGCCGTTTGCGTCTATCGGGCGGCTGTGGGTGTCGATGCGTATGCCGTCCATGGTATTAAGCGCGAGAGAGGCGTTGCGAATCGCGTAATACGGAGCGGTGGTCAGGGGTATCATGCGGTAGGCTTCTTTATAGAAGTCCTCGTCGTCGCCCTTCTCGGCCAGTTCGTTATAGCGCTTTACCGTCGCGACGAACGTGTCGACGGGAAGGTTCATCTTCTCGGCCAGTTCCTCGAGCGTATCGGCCTTTTGCAGTATTCCCTGCTCGACCATGGCCTCAATACTCGCGTTCATAGCGCTCTCGAACTGTTCGGGGGTGTAGCTGTACATGCCGTCGTTGGGCGTTCCGTTGGGGAACGGATAGGCGCGCGAGCAGCCCATGGTCTCGAACTGGGTGATATTCTGCCAGTAATTCGCGTCGAACACCGACACGCACAGGCGACCGGGTTGCGCGGCGGCGGCGTGGGGCGCGTAGTCGTAAAGGCCGGACTCGTTAAAGAATCGCTCGCCCTTGAGGTTGACCTTCAGCCACGGCTGGGAACCTATCTGGAAAAACGCCATCGTCGTGAAGTTCGCCTGCGTTTCGCTTGGCGCGAGACCCATTCTGTCGAAAAGCATCGTGCTGTGAACGTCGTCCATGGACGCGCCCATCCACAGGCAGGCCTTTATGCCCTCGCCGTTGACGGTGCTGCCTATCTGCATTCCGTAGAGGCAGCGGGTGTCGGGCTGCAGGGCGTGCATCATCTGTTCGTTGTTCTGATATCCGCCGGTCGCGAGGACGATGCCCTTTTCGCCGATAAAGCGGATATATTCGCCCGTCTGCGTATCCTGCGCGATGGCGGCGGTGACTTTATGGTCTTCATACTCGAATTTGATGAACTTGGTATTGAAGCGGAACTGGCCGCCCTTGTCGAGAATGTACTGCTTCAATATGCTCTTGCCGTCGGGATATTCGCTGTTGTCAAAATGCGCGCTGTGTCCGGTGGGGAATTTGGGGATGCTAACGGGGCCAAATTGCGGAGTATACCCGCCCTCGTGCAGCATAATCCCGCCGTAAGACTCTATAACGCCGCCTACCCAGTCGATGGCCTCGGCGGATTCCTCGGCCCATATCTTCTGAAGGCGCTGATCGAAGCGACCCGCGTTTTGCATGATGTGGTAATTCATAACGGCGCGCTTGTCAACCTCGGTTCCCTCGGCCTTCTGGTATTTGGAGCCTATGGCGCCCCAGTCGTTGCGAAGCGTGCTCACGTCGGAGTTCATTTCGAGAATCAGCGTATTTAAGCCCTTTTCGGCGAGCGAGCCGCCCACTTCGAGACCCGCGGTTCCGCCGCCTATGACTATGACCTCGGAGGTGATGGTCTGCGCTATATCGTCTATGACCGGTTCTTCTCCGAGCCAGTCCGCGTTTTGCTCTGCGGATACTTCCTGCACGACCTCCACCGTTTCGCCCTTCGCCTGGGCTATACAGGCTTTCGCGGCTTCTATGACGCCACTGCTTGTCATAGTCGCTCCGGAAACCACGTCTACGTCCGCCGATTGCGCCTCAAGTATCGCGCTGGCAAACCTTTCGCCAAGCTCGCGACCTATGCCGGCGGTTTCGGTTGAGGTGTCAACTATAACTTCGGTTATGCTGTTGGCGTCGAAAGTCATCGTTACGGTAACTTCGGTCATGCCCCTGGCCGTGGCGGAATAGGTGCCGGGATTGTAAATACCCGAGTCGGCGAGAACCGGAATTCCGACGTTGGCGGCGGCTATGCCTATCGCGCCCGCGGCCATGCCCTTTAGAAAGTCCCTGCGATTGAGATTCCTGTCATTCATTCGAACACCACTCCTTGCTTATTGAGATAGTTATTATTATAACAGGTATTTTGGTATTTGTATATGAGCAATCATTACCAAAAATCGTTAACATTTATCCCGATAGCTACCGTTAGGCACCTATGAAAAAACCCTTTCTCTTTACTGATTTATATGGTATAATATATTATTACAGTAATTAATGGAGGCGACGGATGATGAAGAAAGGCGATTGCGTGATGAAGCGTCCGCGCTTCTTTTTGTGGTTGTGCCTTGCGCTGTATCTATCCCTGGCGGCGGCGCTCCCCGCCCTAACCGAGACGATTGACCCCGGGCTGACGAGCGAGGAAAGGGCGTATTTGGCCGACAACCCGGTCATTCGGCTGCTCGTCGTCGACGGCGCGGCGCCCATAGTGACGCTCACCGAGGATGGCGATTATGCCGGTATAGCCAAAAGCGTCACCAACCGCATAGGGCAAATACTGGGCGTAGAGTTTGTGATGTCGTTAACCGCCAGATCCTCACGAGAACTGGCTGCCATGGTACAAAGCGGGGACGCCGATGTGGTTATGATACCCAAGATCTACGCCCAAAATCTGTTCCCCGATGTGCCTCTGACTGATCCGTTTTTGACCGCGCACACGATACTGTTCTACCATAAGGAAGTGAATCCAAACGATTTAGACGGCAGGAAATGCGCGGTTGTAGTGGGTTCCGGCATTCCGCAGGGCGTGGCGGAGGAGGACGTGATATATTGCGAGACGCGGCTTGAATCGGTACAACTGGTGGAAAACGGCATTGCCGATTTCGGCTACGGCAACGAGTTTTCACTCGCCTACTACGTTGGATATTACGAGTTTAAGAACATCTCAACCGTGCCTATACGCACCGATACTCGCCAGTATTTATATGGAATAGTAAACGGGGAACCGCTTCTCCTCTCCGCGATAAACAAGGCCATTGCAATAATCGACGCTCAACAGATGCAGAGCATCATCCTCGAAAACAGCGTCTTGCCCGAACAGCCCATCACACTGTCCGATATTATAGAGAGCTTCGCGATACAGATATCGACCATATTGGCGATTTTCGTGCTATGCGTGACGGTTATCGCCCTGTATATTTTCCGAACCAACCGACGCCTTAAGTTTCAAAACCTCCTCATGGTCACCACCGCCGAGGTTTCCGGCGACCTGCTGTTCAATTACAACGTCAATACCGGCCAATTGATGCTTTCGAAGCAGTTTCGCGATGAGTTTGGAATAAATCCCCGAAGCTCGTATTCCAAAAGCGACCTAAGCGGGTTGATCGATATAGACGGCGTTATTGGGCGCGGCCTCGCCATCGATGAAGTGTCGTTGCCCGACGGCAGGTATTATAAGGCCATATACGCCTACATCCGCACGAAGGAACACGATCCCATATATCTCATAGGCAAGCTGATAGACATAAGCGCCGAGCGCGCCCGTCTGGAAGCGCTTACCGATAAAGCCAAGCGCGACGGACTGACCAATTTGCTCAACGCGGCGGAGTGCAAGCGCATGTCCCAGGATAATCTCAGCGCGTTGCCCGCCGGCCGCCGCGACGCGCTGATTATACTGGACATAGATGATTTCAAGTCCATAAACGATAACTACGGGCATTATACGGGCGATCAGGTTTTGATAAAGGCGGCGGGCATTCTAAGTTCGTGCTTTCGCTCAGGGGACGTCGTAGGCCGGCTCGGCGGCGATGAGTTCATGGTATATTTGAAGGACGTGGACGGCGACGCGCTTGAAAAAAAGTGCGAGCGGCTGGTTGAAGAAATGAACTTCCCCATTATGGAAACGAGCGCCAGGATAAGCATAAGCTTAGGCGCGTATTTGATAAGCGCGCCCCAATCCTTCTCTCAAGCCTATAAGCGCGCAGACGAGGCGCTCTACCGCTCAAAACGGGAGGGCAAAAACCGGTTCGTAATCGTCGAATAATCCCGCCCGCGCCGAGCGTTTTTCCGCATCAAACTTGGCGTAAAAAGTCAGGCGCGCAAAAGCCAGGGACGCGATAATTGACAAATCCCTCCGTTTCAATTATATTATGTATACTAATAGCCGGGAGGGGAAACGGTATGGTCGAAAATGGAAAAATCCTGATAGGCATCAATGGCGCAAAGGCGTATCTGGAGCCTTCGATGGCCAACCGCCACGGGCTTATCACCGGAGCCAGCGGGACGGGAAAAACCACGACGGTAAAGGTAATGGCGGAATCGCTCAGCATGATGGGCGTGCCGGTATTTCTTTCGGACGTGAAAGGCGACCTGGGCGGCGTCTGCTTATCGGGCGAGGACACCAAAATGGTGCGCGACAGATGCGCCCTTCTGGGCTTCAGGGAATATACGCTCACGAGCTTTCCCACGTGCTTCTGGGACGTCTATGGCGAAAACGGCGTTGCGGTTAGGACGACGATATCCGACATGGGGCCGATGCTTTTGTCGAAGATCATGAACCTTACCGAGGTTCAGCAGTCCGTGTTGAACGTAGTATTCCGCATAGCCGACGACGAGGGGCTGTTGCTCATCGACGTGAAGGACCTTGACTCCATGCTTCAATACGCCATTAAAAACCGCGCGGAGTACAGCGAGCTTTACGGAGGTATGTCCGCTCAATCCCTCAACGCCATAAGGCGGCAGCTTTTGACGCTAGAGGAGCAGGGAGGGGACGTGTTCTTCGGAGAACCCGCGCTCGACATATTCGACTGGATGCGCGTCGACGCCTCCGGGCGCGGCTATATAAACATACTCGACTGCGTGAGGCTTTACCGGAACCCGGCGCTTTACGCGGCGTTTCTGCTGTTTCTTTTGTCGGAATTGTTTGAAAGGCTCCCGGAAGCGGGGGATCTGGATAAGCCTAAAATAGCGTTTTTCTTCGACGAGGCGCATTTGCTCTTTTCCGACGCAAACAAAATCCTCACGCAAAAGATCGAACAGATGGCCAAGCTCATTCGCTCGAAGGGCGTAGGGGTGTACTTCATAACGCAGTCACCGGGCGACCTTCCCGACTGCGTGCTTTCACAGTTGTCAAACCGCGTTCAGCACGCGCTTCGCGCCTACACGCCCGCCGACCAGAGGGCCGTTCGCGCCGCGGCGGACGCCTTTCGCGTCAATCCCGCTTTTGACGCCCGCGAGGTCATAGGACAGCTTGGCGTGGGCGAGGCGCTCGTATCCTGTCTCGACGCGAAAGGACAACCGACGCCCGTGGAGCGCGTGTGGATACTGCCGCCTCAAAGCCGCGCGGGAGTGCCCTCCCCCGAAATAATACGCCATATGATAGACATAAGCGGAATGGACGACAAGTATTCGACCGCCATAGACCGCCGATCCGCCTACGAACACCTGACGGAACAGGCGCGGCTCGAACAGCGGGAGGCCGTAAGGCGCGATATGGAAAAACGGGCGCGGGTCGAGGCGGAGGCGCGCGAAAAGGAACGTCTGCGCCTGGAACGAGAGATGGAACGCGAACAAAAGCGGAGGCAGGCACAGCTTGAAAAAGCCGCGCGCCCCCTGAAACGCGTGACCGATTCGGCCTTGAGCGGAATAGGTAGACAGCTGGGCCGCGAGCTTGTGCGCGGGTTATTTTCCACGTCCAAAAGATGGTAAGGCATGGTTATCGACGCGCGAATCCCCTTTGTGACCGACTTCTCCTTCGTTTCATAATATGACGCGAGGGAGGGATGTCAATGAAAAAGTTCTTTGCCATAGCCTTATTATTGACCCTGGCGATATGCCCATTGGCCGCGGCGCAGGATGAATTCGAGCCGTCGAGCCGCCCGCTGTTCAGGGGAATCGACATAAGCCAGTATAACGACGTCGTGAATTTCGATCAGGTCAGGGACTCCGGAATAGACATGGTCTATATACGTTCGAGCCTCGGCTTTTCCTATGTGGACAGCAGGTTTGAGAGAAACGCCGACGGCTGTCAGGAAGCGGGGCTTGAATTCGGCTTTTACCATTTCTGCACCGCTTCGACGGCGGAACAGGCCGAAAGACAGGCGGAGTTTTTCCACGAGGTCACCAGAAACTATTCCCCGCGTTTGCGCCATGTGCTGGAGTTTTCCCCGTCCGACAGGCTGGATCGCGAAACCTTCAACGAAGTGGCCTTGGCGTTTCTCGAGCGAATAGAGGAACTGACCGGCTCGACGCCCGGCATATATTCCGACGCCTCCTCCGCCCGCGACAGGTACGACTCGCGCGCCGGCGTTTACCCGCTGTGGGTCGCCGACTGGGGCGCAGACAGGCCGGAGCCGGTCGATAACTGGCGCGCCTGGGCGGGCTGGCAGTACGGCGGAAGCGACCATATATCGGGAATAGATTCGCGGGTCGATTTGGATTACTTCACGAAAGAAATGCGCGTTTCGCAAAGCCCGACGCCGACGCCTGCGCCAACGCCTGTGCCCACTCCCACGCCTGCGCCTGGAGGTTGCGGTCTTTACGTCGTGCAGAACGGCGATACGCTCACGGCTATCGCCCGCCGCTTTGATACCACCGTTCAGGCGTTGATGGACGACAATGCGCTCTCGGGTTCCACGATATATCCCGGACAGATACTCAGATACGCGCGCTCCGACGCGGAATAAAAATTACGCGGCGGGAATGCCCCGCCGCGTTTCCGGCAATGTCATCAACTCAAGCGAGTTAACCCCTCTGTCACGAAGCTTCGCGCGGTCTGAGGCCAGTCGGGGGAACCTCTCTGTCAGGGCTACGCCCTGCCACCTCTCCTTACAGGAGAGGCAGAGGCGGAATGCCGTTCTTCCTTGCCTCTCCTGTAAGGAGAGGTGCCCGCCGCAGCGGGCGGAGAGGTCGTCCCTGGAGAGGTGCCCGCCGCAGCGGGCGGAGAGGTTCCCCCGTGAGGGTGTTACGACTCTTGGGTTGATGACATTGCCCTACGGGGTTCGTTGTAATGTGACCCGCGAATACGCGCAACCCGCGCAACATAAGCAAGGTTTGCGTAGGGGCGTCGCATTGCGCGCCCGCCCGTATGTCATCAGCACGGCTTGCGGCCGACAGCGGGCGGCGCATGGGGAACGGCCAAACCAACACT
>JAUNBY010000570.1 GCA_030526935.1 Clostridia bacterium | reverse complement strand
TCAGGCGTGATGGGGCGGAATGTCAGGTTTCGTCCCTCGGTATTTACGAGGCGGTCGAGGCACAGCGCGTAGCCTATGCCGCGTTCAACCATGAAGGTCGCGTTGTAGATGAGGTTATAGGTCGCAACCACATTCATAACCGAATAATCCGAGCCAAACCATTCAAGTTCCTGATGCCCGGAAAAGGTCTGCTCCGCCATAATCATCGGCAGAGATTTAAGCTGGTCGATGTTTATCGTCTCCTGCCCGGCAAGCTCGCAGTCTTTTGGCATCAACAGCCCGAACACGTCTTTTTGACGGATATTCAGATAGTCGTACTTTTCCTGCCTGATAGGTCCAAGGAGCAGGCCCATATCCACAAGCCCCTTATCGAGCCTTTCCAGAACGCTGTCCGCGTCGCCGCTGTGGGTGTGCAGCACCACGTCGGGATAGCGATTGTGAAAATCCGCAAGGAGTCCGGCAATATAGTCCATTACAATCGTCTCGCCGCAGCCAATGGTTATGTGCCCGCTCAATATTTCCCCGTCTGAGCGAAACACCGATTCCGTATTATCCAGAAGCTCCATGATTTCCTGCGCCCGGTTTCGCAGAAAAAACCCTTCCTCAGTCAGCGTCAATTTTCGCTTTCCACGGATGAAGAGCTGTTTGCCGAGCTGCTTTTCCAAATCCATCATCTGCTTTGACAGGGTGGACTGCGTGACGTAAAGGGATTGCGCCGCCTTTGTGATATTTTGCTCCCTCGCGATGGCCAGGAAATAATGCAAAAGCCTTGTTTCAATCATATGGCCACCTCCTTTATCTCCATTATACGCCCCGTTATCATTCCTGTCAACGATTATACATCATTCTCAACAACCGTTTGTAATTCCTTCGACTTTCATGTATACTATGGGCAAGCAAGGAGGCGGCGGTTTGAATATGGAGATAACAAGGAACTGTTCGTCGTAGAGGACGCGGAGCACATCGATCTGTATGACCGCACAGACAGGATTCCCTTTGATAAGATCGAGCGGTTTTTGAAAAATTCTCTTTCATAATGGAGGCAGTTTATGAGAAAGTTGTTATCCGTCATTACGATATTGCTGATTGCGCTGGCGTTCTCTGCCTGTGGCGTTGCACAGAACGGAACGGCGAATACTCCGCAGGCCGCATCGGAAACCGGCATTGCTCGCGAAAGCCAGGCGGCAACGCCCCAAGATGCAACAGAAAACCGGGAGGAAAACACTGTGAAAATATCCGTCAAATCGTCGGAATACGAAATCATCTATGAACTTAACGACAGTCAGGCGGCAAAGGAACTTTACGCCCAACTTCCGCTGGAACTGGAAGTCGAGCCGTTCAGCAACAATGAAATGACATTTTATCCGCCCGAGAAGCTGAGCACGGGCGACGCGCCACTCAGCGGCGGCGAGATCGGTTCCCTGTCTTATTACGCGCCCTGGGGAGACGTGGTCATGTTCTATGCTCCCTGTTCCCCAAACGGCAGTCTTTATGAGATTGGAACGGCGGTGTCCGGAGCCGACGATATTGAAAAGCTCGGCGGTATTATCACAGTTTCGGCATTTGAGAATTGAGGGGGGATTCGATGCAGACGGTAAATTTGTCAAACGGCGTTTCTATGCCGATGGAAGG
>JAUNBY010000569.1 GCA_030526935.1 Clostridia bacterium | reverse complement strand
TCGTTTCGATAATCGGCTATCTGCTCGCTCGCAGCTTCGGTAATCGCCGTGTAGAGCTGCATCGCATATTCGCCCGGCATATCGTCCAGATTCCAGCGCTCGCGCATCGCGGCGAACGCGTATTCACGCGCTCCCTCTCTCAACGTCCTCACGAGCGGCAGTTTATCAGGCCGTGCGTTTATATCCGATATGTCGAACACGCGTTGCACAGCATATGGATTGTTAGGGTCGAGCGAATAAATAGCCTTGCTGCCCTTGCGAATCCACAGGTTGAGTTTGTTCCATATGCGCATTGTGGCGCATGCGGTGGCATCCGGGCGCTGAGAGGAAATAAGTAAGGCGTTCTCGAAGTCATACTTATAAAAGGGAGCGACGGATTCCAAAAGCGTCATCCAGCTCTCGGGCGTCTTACAGGCTTCATTGAGCGCCCGCCTCGCCGCGTCGTGAAGCTGGCTCGCTTGTACGGCCATATGGGGTTCACCTCTTTTCTATCTTGATATTCTTTTGCGTAGAGCGAGCCATCCGACTTTCGCGCTCCTTTTGCACATCGTGCTTTTCACCCAACGAGGCAGACCGCTTAGATTGACAACTCCGAGTATATCCTGTCTGTCCCAAGTGGATTTATGTCCATAGCGCAGGCTCTCGCATCGCACCTTCTCGTTCCAGGCGTCAGGCTTGCAGCCACCGCCGCCCTTTGCTATCTGAAGTCGATTCTCCAGTCTGCAATGCGCGTTCTTGAGAACCACGGGTGAGACGGTAACGAGCTGCCCCGTATAATCCTCCCGGAAAGAAGCGTTGCGGCAACCGTCTATGTCTATATATTCCTTGGAGCGCGGAATAGGCGTCAGAGAGAGAAACGCGGTTAAAGCCTCGTTATGCGTGTGAAAGCGTTGCTTTCGCCCGTGAAAAAAGATATTCCCGATAATTCGATGAGCCTGCCATACCGCGTAGGGTTTACGGTTGTCCGTCTCCGCGAGAAGCGTATCCACGCGCCCGACGCGGATACAGTCGTGGATACGGAATAGCTTTTCATGCTTGATTTTTCGTATAGGCAATCCCTCCGGTTAATGGATGGCGTTTACGACGTACTGCGCCGCCATGCAGCCCACGCATCCCAGCGCCAAAGGCGGCCCCAAGGCGATCTTCTGCCGGGGGTTACGTCCAATTTTCCTTGACGTGCGAATGAGTTTGAAGCACAGATACAAAAGCGCGATTTCAGCGGCTATGGCGGTCTGCCAAAGTCCCAGATACATAGCACTGGCGAACAACAGTTTCACGTCGCCCCCGCCAATCCAGTTCATTGTCCAGAAGAAGTACAGGGGTACGGTGACGATTAGCACAATAAGATGCGGACAGACCGACACTCCCATACCCAATAGCAGCGCGATATGCGCTAAACCGAGTATCGACAGAAATGCTGGTAACAAGTTGGGAATAGTGCGCGTGCGCCAGTCGAATATGGCACACGCGACAAGGCTAAGCGCGAAGAGTATGTCTAATATGAGCTTTATCCAGTGAAGCATTCTTTCTCCTTTCTACGCGAAAACCGCCTGTATTACTACAAGCGGTTCTTAGCTGTACGGTTAGTTTATAAGTTGTGTTTATACTTACTCATCAAGCATCAGCGGCTTTTTGGC
>JAUNBY010000102.1:1750-9341 GCA_030526935.1 Clostridia bacterium | reverse complement strand
CCGACGCGCTGTCTATCAGCGATAAAACCATTTCCAAATGGGAATGCGGAAAAGGACTTCCGGAGGTTTCTCTCATGATGCCGTTGTGTGATACCCTGCAAATTACCGTGAATGACCTTCTTACGGGAGAAAAGGTTTCACAGGCCAATTATCAAAGGAAAGCGGAGGAAAATATGATGGACTTAATCAAGGAAAACGCGGAAAATAAAAAGCGAATGGCATTATCAATTATATGCGGTGTTATTACGATAATAGCAGTCTGTTCACTAATCGTAATAGCGTCATTCATCGAAATGCCGGCCATAGCGAGAATCTCGCTGATTGTTTTTGCGGTGGCAACGGCAGCGGCGGGAATCGGCGCGGCGTGCTTTCTTGAAATCAGAGCCGGGTATTTTGAATGCCCTCATTGCGGGGAACTCTTTGTTCCTGGTATGAATGAATACGTCAAGGGCTATCACACATTTACAAAGCGCCGCCTTACATGCCCAAAGTGTGGAGAAACGGGAATGTGCAGGCATCGTATTACACGGTAATCTTCAGTTTGCCGCGATTATAAAAACTGAATTTGATATAATTTGGAAATGAGGAGTTTTGTTGATTCACTTAGTGACAATAACCGGCAAGGAACGCTTTTGGAATATCCATCAAAAATACTTGTATGAAATGACGCAGTTCTATGATGATAAAATGGATGAAGAAGGAAACTATCATTATGGACACTTCGACAGCTATTTTGAAAACGACCCTGACAGAAAAGCGTTATATATGGTGAGTGATAGAAATATCGTAGGGTTTGCGTTGATCAATCGCTACTCTCATGTCGGTAATGATATCGACTACGCCATGGCGGAATTCACTATATTTCCAGTGTACAGAAAGAATAACTATGGTTCTGAGTCTGTAAAGCGCATTTTTTCTGTATACTCTGGAAAATGGGAAATAAAATACAATTTAAAGAATTACAAAGCCGTGCGATTTTGGACAAAGGCAACCCGGGAGTTTATGCCAGAGGTTATCAACCTAAACGAGGATGAGCAAATCATATGCTTTTCCACAATATAGAACTTGTTGAACGCACAATTCATTTATGGAGGTACTGATGAGCCTGTGAGTAAATATATCGCTATCTTTCTTTTTGGCATACGCGCCTCCAATCATTATTGATTAGTCGGCAAATACTACTTCCCCACGCAAAACCGGCTGAATATGGCGTCGATGGTCGCTTCGGACGCGTCAAGGCCGCGTATGGACAATATCGCCTGCAAAGCAAGTTGAATATCTACGGCGGACAGATCCAGGGGCAATCCGCTTTCGGCTGAACTTATCGCGCGCTCGAGGCAGTTTGCGGCTTCGAGCGCGAGGTCTATGTGCCGCTTTACGGTGAGTATATCCTGATCGGGGTCGATGCGTCCCGTCATTTCGCGAAGCGCGGCGATCAACTCGTCCACGCCCGCGGGCTCGGTCGCGCAGACGCTGACGACGCGAGGCGATTTGATTCCCGCCTTTTCAAATTCCCCCCAGCCGCCCGCGCCGAACGGCTCTCGCCCTGCGTACAGGTCGCGCTTGTTTACGGCGATTACATACCTTTCGTCCGCCGCCGAAAGAACGGCCATGTCTTCCGGAGTTAAAGGAACGGAGCCGTCGAGCACGACTACGACTATATCGGCGTCGGCCTGAGCCTTCTGCGCGATATCCACGCCTATCCGCTCTATATCGTCATTCGTCTGTCTCTGCCCCGCGGTATCGGTGAGGTTTATAAGCGCGCCGCCCAGTTCTATCGTCGCGGTCACGGCGTCGCGCGTCGTTCCGGCGTGATGGGAGACTATTGCCCTCTCAAAGCCCGCGAGGGCGTTCATTATCGAAGACTTTCCGGTGTTGGGACGCCCTACCAGGGCTACGGATACGCCCCTTGTGATCATTCTCGCGCTTCGCGGATCGATGGCGCGTTTGAGGGACGCGAGCGCCTTTTTCAACTGGATTAACACCTCGCCGCGCTCGATTTCCTCGTCTATCTCCTCGGGAAAATCGCACGCGGCTTCAATCCCGGCGAGGGCGTCGGTTATTTCGTCGGCTATGGATTGTATGTTTCGCGAAACGCCGCCGCGTAGCTGCCTGTTGGCGCTTCTCAAAGCCGCGTCGGATCCGGCCTTTATGACGGACATGACGGCTTCGGCCTGTGACAGGTCTATTCGCCCGTTCAGAAACGCCCTCTTTGTAAATTCTCCGGGCTGAGCGGGTATGGCTCCAAGCTCGTACAGCCTTTCAAGTATGCGCCTGACTACGTGCAATCCTCCGTGGCACTGAATCTCCACGACGTCCTCGCGCGTGTAGGAATGAGGCGCGGGCATGTATATGGCTATAGCCTCGTCTATGGCGTCTGCGCGAGCGTCGGCGACAACGCCATATACAGCCCGCCTCGCAAGAGGCGGGCGTTTTGATTTAAACGCGAGGGACAAT
Organism: Clostridia bacterium; assembly: GCA_030526935.1. Lineage (GTDB taxonomy): Bacteria > Bacillota > Clostridia > Christensenellales > Aristaeellaceae > JAUNBY01. Next base: position 6,884 of record JAUNBY010000102.1, on the reverse strand, counting down.
ATCTCTTTCGACTTATCCCCGCTCATTCTGATTATCGCTATGCCGCCCTCACCCGCGGGCGTCGCCACGGCCGCTATGGTATCCATTACGCGCCTATCCTCACCGGCAGCATTATGTAGGCGAAGCTGTCGCCCTCGAGGGGCAGAACGAGGCTCGATGACACGGGCGAAGACAGCTTCAAAACCGCCTGACCTTCGGGCAAAGCGCGCATCACGTCGGTAACATAGGTGACGTTGAAGGCTATTACCATGCTTTCGCCACGGTTTTCAAAGAACATGGTCTCGCTCAGGTCGCTCGTCTCGGAATTTGCCTTTATGGTGAGGTGTTCGGGGGTCACGTCGAAGACTATGAGCTTGTTGTTGCCCTCTCTCGCGATAAGCGCCGCTCGCTCTATGCAGGAGGTCATCTCGTCGCGATCGAACTGTATGCTGGTCACGAATTTGCCCTGCAAAAGCGTGTCGTATTTGAGATACGTACCCTCGACCAGCTTCGTATATACCTTTGTCGTGCCCAGGTCTATGAGCATTTGCGAGCCGCCGCTCATTATCCGTGCCTCGCTCTCATCGTCGTCTGTAAGCACTTTGGCGATTTCGTATACCGTCTTTGAGGGGATGATGGCCTTTAACTCGTATTCTCCGGCGTCGGCCTGTTCCTTGCGCACGGCCAACCTGAACCCGTCTAAAGCCACCATCTTCGCGCACCCGTCCGCGACTTCAAGATAGCATCCGTTGAGCACCGTGCGCGGATCGTCCACGGCCATGGCGAAGGCCGTCCTGTTTATCATGTCGCGAAACACGCTTTGCCTGAGCGTCACGTACTGCTCGCTGCTCACGACCGGAAGCCTCGGATAATCCGACTCCTGCCGCCCGGCCATCTTCATGTTGAAATCCCTGCACCTTATGGTGCAAAAATTCTGCGCGTTTGAGGAAAAGCTAACCTCTCCCTGGGGCAGGCGTCTGGATACGTCGAGAAGGAATCGCCCGGGAAGCACGATCCCGCCCGGTTCCTCGACGCTGGCGTCTATGCGGCTGACGACGCTCATCATGCCGTTAGAGCAGATTATATCCAACACGTCATCGCCCGCGACGAGGCAGGCTCCGTCCAATATGGGACTCGTCGCCTTCGACGAGAGCACTCTGGTAGAAATAGAGAGTTTATTTATGAAATCATCCACATTGCAGCTGAATTTCATCTCACAGCCTCCTTTTTGGAAGAGAGTCGTATAGCGCGCGGGCTTCGGCTATGGGGCGCATGGCGTCGGACGCCCCCGCGCCCTTGAGAGACATGGTGGCTGTGGCTATGCCGTCGGCAATTCCCTGTTCAAGGGAGCATCCGTTATACGCCGCAAGCAGCACCCCCGCGCAGAAAGCGTCGCCCGCTCCGACGGTTCCGACTATGAAGCCCCTGGGAAGCTCGGGGCTTGGCAATTGAACGTAATTGTCGTTTTCGTCCAGGCCAAAGCCGCCTTCGGGTGAGTGTATGACTATCCAGCGCCTGACGCCCATTCGACGAAGCCTCGCGAGTACCTCGGGTATCCTGTCTACGAGCAGTTCGTCGTTTTCGCCGCGCAGATCGATTCCCACGGTCTTGCCGCTTTCGATCTCGTTGACGATGAAGTAATCGGTATATTTAAGGGCGGGCGGAACCTTGACTTTATACCTGTCGCCGACCTCGCTTACGACGTCCACGCTGGTAGGTATGCCCATTTGCTGCACGTCGTGAAGCAGGCGCGCCATGTGAGTTCCGTATACTTCGTCCTCCGCGTCGAGGGCGTTTAAGAGCAGTATATAGCCTATATGGAAAAGGTCGCAGTCGAGGTTTTTGACGTCGATGTCGGAGTAATCGAAGATATCGTTGCTTCCGCCGTAAAAAAGAAAAGTCCTCACGCGCGTGTCGTTCTCGGTCAACACGTCGGTGAAAGACGTCTGACCTTTCCTTATAACCCGCGATGTGTCGATATTCTTATAGCGGCTGAATTCTCTCAATATCTCGTCGCCCTCGGCATCCTCGCCGATCATTCCGGCGAGGCTCACCTTGAGGCCGGGATCGAGGCAGGCGAGATCGCGTCCCGTGTTCGACACCGCGCCGCCAAGAGAAAACGACTTGTCGATTATCCTGACCAATCCGTTTCTTTCGGGAAACCTCGTTATCACCTTTAATACGTCAAGCACTATGTCGCCCGCGACGACTATGCCCTTACCCATAAATTGTTACCTCCTGACTGATCTGTATTTTTCGTAGGCCGCCCTTTTGCGCCTCAGCATTTCCATGCGCCTGCGGCGTTTCGCGGCCCTTGCCCTTATCTTTACGACTGCCGCGACGATTATCGCGACGGCGATTATGCCCAATACTATATAAAGCCATGCCCCCGAGAACAGATTGCCGACGGAAAGCCCGCTGGCCGCCAGAACGTCCCTTGTGGCGATGAGTCTAGCGGTCGCCGACTGTCCCGATATGCGCAGAGTTCCAAGTATATCCCCCTGCGATATGGGAGCCTGAAGATCTGAGGTGTATTCTATCGTAAGCCTGGAGGCAAAATTTTTAATCGTCTCGTCCTCGTGCTCGGGGAGCAATCTCAGATAATAGCCGTCGAGCGTCGAGCCGGGCGCGAGGGCGAGCTTCATAAGGCCGTGTCCCTCGTCGTCGGCCGCGCTGTTTTGAATGCTCGCGGTTATCTCGGCCTTGTCGATGAGCTGCGACAGATCGTATTTGACGTATCTGGTGTCGGCGTAATCCATAAGCCTCGTCGTATCGCGCCAGCGACCGTTCTCGTCGGTTCTGAAAACCACCGATATAAGCCCCACACCGTCCTTTTCGGACGCGCCGACGAAGCAGTATCCCGCCTTTGAGTGATAGCCCGTCTTAATGCCAACGAGGTCGGGATAGTAAAACCTGTTTGTCGCCACGTACATGCTTATCGGCGTTTCAAGGCGAAGCTTTTCGCGATAATTGGTCGAGGCCATGGTATAGGTTTTGGCGGAGGCTATCTCGCGAAATGTGCGGTTTTGCATCGCGGTGCGGGCTATGAGCGACATGTCGTAGGCGGTTGTCACGTGATCCGGGTCGTGATAGCCGTGGGGATTTACAAAGTTTGTGTTCTGGCAGCCAATCTGCCGCGCCCGCTCGTTCATGACCTCGGCAAATGCCTCTATGGAACCCGATATATGAACGGCTATGGCGATGGCCGCGTCGTTTCCGGATTTTATCATCATGCCGTAGAGCAGGTCGAGCATTGTTATTTCCTCGCCGGCTCTGACGGGAACGCGCGAGGAGTCGTAAGGTATGTTCACCGCGACTTGTGGAACCGTCACCACTTCGTCGAGTTCGCACCTTTCAAGCGCTATAAGGCACGTCATAATCTTCGTCGTAGACGCGGGATAAAGCTGGCGATCGGCGTTTTTTGAAAATAGTATCTCGCCCGTCGTCTGATCCACGACTATGGCGGCTCTGCCTGTTATATCCTCCGCCTCCAGATTCTGGGGATTACTCGAATCGTAGTCGCCCAGGACGCAAACGGGAAACATCATTATAATAAGCGCTATCGCTATGATTACGGTAGAGCGCGTCAGTCTCATAGGCGTTCATTCCTTTCGTGGAGGCTTATGATAAACTCCATTATATACTATACCACTTTTCTCGGGATTTGTACAGTGAAAAGCGCAAACCGGAACGCCCAATCAATAAAATTATAATAAAACGCCCGCCGTCCGTTCAATTTCATAGGGTAAAGACAAACGCCTGTTCGCGAACAGTCTGCATTTGGGGATTTCGCGCGGTCTGTCGCCTGTATTGCGCGTGCGATGTATTGCAAAAACTAACCGAAGCGGGCTTTACCATATGCGGGTCAAATGGTATAATGCGGTTGAAGGGTCGAGAAGGGTTTGAGAGAGCGAACCCGACGCAAGACTATTTACAAAGCGTTAAAGGGGATGTTCCTACGAGACTCCATCTGCATTCAGGCGATCACGACATGACAAGCGGCGTCGCGTGGAAGCATATACTGAATTTCGCCATACCCATGGCCGTCGGCCTTCTTTTCCAGCAGCTCTACAACACCGTCGATACCATAGTCGTCGGGCGCTTTGTCGGCGCCCAGGCGTTGGCGGCGGTGGGAAGCACGACGAGCATTGTAAACATGCTCGTCGGTATGTGCGCGGGGCTCGCGACGGGCGCGAGCGTCGCCATATCGCAGTGCTACGGTTCTCACGACGGCAAGGGGCTTTCCGACGCCGTGCACACGTCCATGGCGGTTACGGCGATTCTGTGCGTGGCTGTAACCGCCGTTGGCGTGATAATAGTAAGGCCGATGCTCGATCTTATGGACACGCCCGCCGACGTATATCCCGAGGCGCAGACATATCTGACGATATACTTCGCGGGGGTTTCGGGACTTTTGATATACAATATGGGTTCGGGAATCCTCAGAGCGGTAGGCGATTCGAGAAGGCCGCTGTATTTCCTGTTCTTTTCGGCGGCCGTGAACGTCGTATTCGATCTGCTGTTCGTAATAGTTTTCAAAATGGGAGTCGCCGGGGTCGCCTACGCGACTATCATATCTCAGTTTCTCTCCTGCGTGCTGGTCATGCTGTCCCTTACGAGGACTCACGACAGCTATGGCGTGAGGCTTAAAAAAATCCGCCTCAACGGGCCTATGGCCAGGCGGATACTCTCCGTGGGGCTTCCGTCGGGACTTCAACAGATGATAACGTCGTTTTCAAACGTATTTGTACAGTCATATATAAACTTCTTCGGCTCCGCTTGTATGGCCGGATGGTCGTGCTACAACAAGCTCGACGTCTTCGCGCTTATACCCGTTCAGTCGATAGCTCTGGCGTCCACAACGTTCGTCGGTCAGAATTTTGGAGCCAATCACATAGACCGCGCCAGAAGCGGCGTAAGGTCGGCGCTTTTTATGTCTATCGGGACGACCGTCGTCATTAGCGCCGTGATGATTGCGATGTCGCGCCAACTGGTAGAGATGTTCTCGACGGAGATGGAGGTAATCGAATACGGCGAATACTTCATGATGCGCATTCTGCCGTTTTACTTCCTCATATGTTTCAATCAGGTTCTGAGCGGAGCCATGCGCGGAATAGGCGACGCAAAAGCCCCTACGATTATAATGCTTTTGTCC
>JAUNBY010000102.1:0-1740 GCA_030526935.1 Clostridia bacterium | reverse complement strand
TAGCGTTCAGGCAAATATATCTGTTCGTCAACAAGCTTCTTGGCAATTCCTTTTTCTTCGTATCCATATGCTATCCCGTTGGATGGATAGTTTGTTCCACGCTTATGGTAATCTATTATAAGCGAACGGCGTTGGGAAAAAGGGGAGGATAAACGAGCCGCCACGTGATCGTATTATTATATCATAAGGAGGTATGATTTTGCGCTATTATATAGGTCTTGATAACGGAGGAACCACGACCAAAGCCGCGCTTTTTGACATGGAGGGGCGCGAGATATGCGTACACAGCGTTTCGACCGAGGCCATAACCCCGCTTCCGGGCTTTGTCGAGAGGGACATGCAGAGGATGTGGGAGGCCAACTGCGAGGTCATTCGAGAGGTTCTGTCCACATCCGGCACAGACGCGCGGGATATTGCGGCCATAGCCGTCTGCGGCCACGGCAAGGGCCTTTACCTCTGGGGCAAGGACGATAAGCCCGTAAGAAACGGCATTATATCGACCGATAACCGCGCGGTCGATATAGTGGCGCAGTGGCAAAGGGATTCGACGGAGGACGAGGCGTTCAAAATCTCCTGCCAGCACATAATGGCATGCCAGCCGGTGGCGCTTCTAAAGTGGCTCAAGATGAACGAGCCGGGCGTCATCGAAAACATATGCTGGGTGTTTGAATGCAAGGATTACGTAAGGTTTCGCCTGACGGGCGAGGCGAGGGCGGAGCTTACGGACTATTCCGGAGCGAACCTCATAAACCTGTATGAGAGAAACTACGATATCAAGCTTCTCGAGCTGTTCGGAATACCCGAGATAATGCCCGCGCTTCCGCCTCTTTGCGAGGCCTGCGAGATATGCGGGCATGTGACGGACGAAGCCGCGCGCCTGACGGGGCTTAATCCCGGAACGCCGGTCGCCGGAGGCATGTTCGACATAGACGCCTGCGCTCTCGCGGCGGGGGTGCTCGACGAGGACGACATATGCATGATCGCAGGAACCTGGTCCATAAACGAATATTTGAGGCGGGAACCGGTCGTGGACGGCAAGGTGCTTATGAATTCGCTTTTCTGTATGAGCGAGTATTACCTTATAGAAGAATCCAGCCCGACCTCCGCCGCCAATAACGAATGGTTCGCGAAGACGCTGCTTCCAGAAGTCGCCGACGAAGCTAAAAAACGCGGCGGCAGCGTATACGGGGTCATGAACGAATGGATAGCGGGTATTCCGGCTGATTCGCCGACTCCCGTATTTTTACCCTTCCTGATAGGAAGCAACGTCAATCCCGCCGCCATGGGAGCCTTTATAGGGCTGAACGCGACTCATACGCGCGGGCATATGGCGAGGGCGGTATACGAGGGGATAGCCTTCTCGCACAGGCAGCATCTTGAGAAACTGCTGTCCACGCGCGAAAGTATGCCGCGCTGCGTAAGGCTCGCGGGAGGGGCGGCCAAGTCGTCCGTGTGGGCGCAGATGTTTGCGGACGTAATGAAATTGCCCGTTGAAACGGTCGCCGCCAACGAGACTGGAGCGCTCGGCTGCGCCATGTCCGCCGCCGTAGCCTGCGGGGATTACGCATCCCTTTACGACGCCGCTAAAGCCATGTGCCGCGTTACAAAGCGGTTTGAACCCGACGAGGCGGCTTTGAAGGCTTACGACGGAAAGTACGATCGCTATCAAAGGGCGATAAAGGCGCTCGACGCTTTCTGGTAAGCACGGTTTTATATTCCGGTAAACGCGAGCGGCGCGCG
>JAUNBY010000101.1 GCA_030526935.1 Clostridia bacterium | reverse complement strand
AGCGCAAAAGCTTATTATGATATTACTTAATATTGAACGAATTATATTGCGGATTAAAACATAAACCGGTGTTAAATACGTCTAAATGCCGCGATCTCACATGAGAATTATTTGACTTTTCAACACAATCACATAAAAACGGAAAACGCCGGACGTTTTGCCGTCAGGCGTTTTTCGTTTACATATGCGCCGGATTTTTCGAATGACCGGCGAGGCCCGTGATTATGTCCGCGCATACTGCCTTGCGCTCTCGTCACAATGCCACGGCGATATTGTTATCCTTCAAAAAGCTGTTAACCTGCAACAGATACGCTATTAACTGAGCGCCCGTCATAAGCTGTCCGAACCACGGCTTGTCGTTGGCTTCGAGGGGGCACGACATGATTTTCCTTATGCTTTCCGCGTCGCATATCTCGTTTACAGGCTCGGAGGCGTCGTTCAATACCGCCGCCATCATTTCGCATATGGCTTTCGCGTACATGGGATGATGCGTCTTGGGATAAGGGCTTTTACGGCGATTGAGTATCTTTTCGGGAAGCAGATCGGCAAAAGCTTTTCGAAGTATGCCCTTTGGCTGCCCGCCAAGGTTTTTAATCTCCCATGGCAAACTGTAGGCGTATTGAGCAAGGCGATCATCGCAGAACGGAGTGAGAACTTTAAGTCCCTCTCCGGAACACATCTTATCCGCCCTCAACTGCAATACCGGCATGAACCACTCAAAACAAAGAGCGTGAGTGAGTCTGAGCCTGTTTTCGCGCTCGCTTACGTCGCGCAGACGGCGCTTGGCGGCCACGGCCTCGTGATATCGAGCCGCCTCGTACTGCCTTATGTTGAGCAGGTCGAGCACTTTTTTATTGAGCACGCTTTCGCGCAATTCCATCGATCCCGACCATGGGAATCCGTCCATGGACAAAAGCCGTTCGTCGTGAAACCATGGATATCCGCCGAATACCTCGTCGGCGCACTCGCCTGATAATATGCTCTTTTCCTCGTTGGCGATATCTCTGGCAAACAACATTAGCGAACTGTCTACGTCGCCCATGCCCGGAAATCCCCGCGCCGCTCCCGCTTCGACTATGGCGTTGGCGAGCTGTTCCGGGCCGATTCTGACAATGTGCTTTTGAGCGTTCAAATCCGCGCAGGCAAACTTGACGTAAGATCCGTCGGGATCGTGCTGATAATCGTTTGGCCGGTAATAGACATCGTTATGCTCGTATTCCACCGACCAGGCGCGAACTTCATTGCCCCGTTTTTTCATTATGTAGGCAAGTATTGAAGAGTCAAGCCCTCCCGACAGCATAACCGCCGGGTTCTCGGGAAGAGTCCTTATGAGCGCGTCTTCCACGAGGAAACGTATCTTTTCGGCGGCGGTATTCTCGTCGTCGGACGATGGCGCCGAGTATATATTGAAGTACTCCTTCTCCTTGAGACCGAAGTAATCCGCTATGAGCGCGCATCCCGGCTTCAGAGCCAAAACATCCTTTATCGGCGTAAGTCCCGGCGTGCCCGAGGGACCCAGCGCGAAAAGCTCGCACAGTCCCGACTTGTCTATCTCGCGAGTTACGAAAGGCGAATCCAGCACCCTTTTAAAGTCGTCCGAGAATACAACGCACGACGCGCGACGCGCGTAGTATATGGGATAGGCTCCCATTCTATCCCTGACGAGTATAAGCCTGGAGGCGTCCAAGTCTATGACCGCCGCCGTCACAAGCCCTTCGATCATACGGGGAAAGTTTTCGCCCCACAGCCTGTAAGCCGCCAGGACAAGGGCGCTCGCGCCTCCTCGCCTGTCGTGATATACTCCTGCTCTTTTAAACTCGCCTTCAAGCCGCGACAGATTTCGCGCCTCACCAAATCCGTAAGCCATGGCTCCCCCGTCGCTCGCAAGGCAGTGAGCGCACAATTCATGCCTCCCAAGCCTTGTCACGGGCAATCCCTTTTCAATGGCGCTCATATCTCCGCGCCCAAAAAACGATCCTGCGAACATTAATAAACACCCCCGCGTCCATACTATGTGCGAGGGCGTTTATGGGTTCGGGATGAATTCCCGCGCGGCGTTTATATCCAGTCGCGACCCGATAAGTCCGTATGTGCGCAAAGCGCGCCGGAGCGCATCGGAGCACTTTAATAGATCACTATCTTCGCCCCTTCGCCAAGCGACATGATAAGGGACTTCATGACAGCCTGCGGTATCGCGATACACCCGGACGTGCTCTTGGCGCTGCCTTTACAATGGAGGAAAATAGCGCTTCCTTTGCCGGGTTCTCCACTGGCGTTATAGTCAATAAAAAGCGCGTAGTTATAGTATGGCGCGTAATTGACGAGCTTTTCGTCCATGGAGCCGGGGGTATAATCCACGTTTCTTATGTCCACGAGGCGATTATAGTATTTACTTGACGAAGTGGAGCACCAATAGTGGTATTTCGTGACCTTTGTATATCCGGACATCTTGCTTCCGGGGTCGGCGAGTATTCCAAACGGGGTATTCAGATTATATGTCCCTGACGGAGTCTTTCCGTCGCCTTCGGCGGTCTTCCCTATGCCGTTTCGCCCTATGTACGCCTCGCATGAGTATTGTTCGAGCCAGGAGTTGCTCGTCTTCTCGTAAAGCGTGAGCTTCGCCTTTGACCCGGAAATCTGTTCAACGCCGACTATCTGCCTCGTGCTTTTTGCGGCTTCGTGAAGCTCGGAAGGCAGAATTTCGTCGCTTACATCGACATAAGGAAGCGAAAGATCCCCGTCGTCGGCTATGACGAGCGCGCCGGAAGCATAACCCGCGGGCTTCGCGAGGGATGGTTTATAATGCTTGAATCCCGCCTGCATATATTTGACGATGCGCACGTCGCAGTATACCTTTCCTCCCGTCTGCGCGACGGTTTTAAGGCGGAGCGAGTACTTTTTTCCGTTTACTACGGCGAATTTGGAACCGGCGCGTATGACGACGTCCTTGTCGTCTGGTCGGGTTATTGTAATCGTCTTCGTCTTTTCCGCGAGCGTATATGAGTACCCGAGGGCGTCGCAAACCGTCTGTATAGGTATTGCCAATACGGAACCTTCCTTGTAAACATACCCCGTTTCGTTTGTAAGCGTCAACGGCTGCCGGTTGATTACGAGAGCGTATTTTTCAAGTCGCGACAGGGCAAGTCCCGTCGAGCATGTTAGCGCGGTTATTAACGCGAGTATTATAAACAGCGTACTCTTCTTCATCCTCGTCCCTCCATTTCTTTACAAAGTCTGACAGTCGTGTTCTTGTCGTATTTATTTTATCATATTACAATTATATTGCTATTCTATTGCCGTTATATTGCTGTAATGTTCGATTGCGCAACAAGCCGAACGGGAGATGTCTCAACAGTCAATAACGCTCATAAGAAACGAGGGCGTTTTGCCTTTGAGTATGAAGGCGGGGGACAAAGTTTTACTGATAAGCGCCTACGATAACGAATTGACAGCTATGAAGTGGGCGACGCGGCGCCTTGTTGACGAGGGCGCGATAGAAAGCGTCGAAATATCGACATATTGCTACGGAAATAAAGACGGCATTGACGATGACCTCGCGAATATGATAAACGAGGCGGACGGCGCGGTTCTCGTCTCCGAGATCAGCGCGGCTTTCAGGCTCGAGGCGGGACAATGGTACAGCGATATGCCGCTTATTATACTTGACGCGCTCAACGAACGCGGCGTACCCGCGACGGTTATGAGCATATATCTGCCCGCGGACGTAGCCCTGTACGATGAAGCGAAGGCGATTTTATGCTGCTATAATCCGACGGGCATGCCAAACAGCGCGACTGACGATCCTTCCATAGCTTACGGTCCTGGCATTCCCGCAGCAATGGACGTCATATTCGGCGTGGCGGAGGCTGGGGGAAAACTTCCCGTGCCGGTGTATGAAATAGACGCCCGGCGGCGCATTACGGATACTATGGCATATCCCGTCGGGTATTCCTGGGAGTGACGAAGCGGGGGAGTGATATGCGGTTCGATTTTACGCCAATTGTCTTGCGGCTCAATTCTCATCGCACAAAGCGCTCGATTGAATCGGGCGCATTTTTTGACGTATTTCGACGTTCGACCACGATGGTTATCAATGAATCTGGGGCGAGCTGAATGAAGATGCGTTCCGGTGTTCGCCGTTAGCGACTACCTCCCGGGCGACGCGCGTCTTTTCATCGACGTTTCCAATCCGGGTATTCATCACGCCATACTTTTCCTTAAGCGCCAATATCCTCGAGCACGACTCCTTTATATCCTCAATATCGAGCCTTCCGTCCTCAACCGCCTTTTCGACCGCCGAAACAGCGCTTTCAAGCCGTTCGACGTCCTTTGGGGAAGTGAGTCTGACCGGCATAGTCGCTATATCCGCTCCCGCCTCAAACGTCATTATCAGCGCTTCCTCTACGCCGAAATGCTCCGCGACGGCGTCCATATTGAGCGCGTCCGTCATTATCACGCCCTCAAAGCCCATCTCGTCGCGCAACAGATCCGTCAGTATCCTGCGGGACAGCGTCGCGGGGAGATATATCATTTCCCCGTTTAACTCGGATTTGACCCGGGTATCATCAAGAGCCGGATATTGTATATGCGCCGTCATTATTACGTCAACGCCGGCGTCTATAAGCGCCTGAAATGGCACAAGCTCCAATGCGCGAACGGAATCAATATCCCTGTCAACAATAGGAAGGGAGGTATGGGAATCCGTGGCGGTGTCCCCATGTCCGGGAAAATGCTTGGCCGCCGCTACCGTTCCGGTGTTTTTAAAGCCCTCAAGCATCGCTATAGAAAGGCGGGACACCTCCTTCGGATCGCAGCCGAACGAACGGGTATTAATTATGGGATTTAAAGGATTGCTGAATACGTCCGCGTCAGGCGCGCAGACCATGTTTATCCCCAGCGCGTTCAGTTCGCTGCCTATTATCTCTCCGCTCTTTCTTGCGTTATCCTCTGATCCCGAAGCGCCTATAGCCAGATTTCCAGGAAGCGACGTCCCCTGCACAAGGCGCGTTATGCGTCCTCCCTCCTGGTCGGTGGCGACGAGCATGGCCGGAGCGCCGGATGAAACAACCGCCGACTGCATGTCGTCCACGAGCTTCACCGCCTCTTGCGTAGAAGGGAGGTTGTTCCTGAAGAGTATGACGCTCCCCGGTTGTATCCGCGCCAGAATTTCCGCGACATCATCCGTCATTCGCGTAAACGGCGGTATGTTCCCGGCCTCTTCCGCCGTCCCGGGATCGGTGCTCGACCATGATGCGAAGTCTATCATGAGCTTTTGAGTTATCATCTGTCTGAGCGACATTTCATCCTCCCGCGCGGCGACCGCCATCACAGGCGTAACCATCGAGGCAATCAGCAAACAGCATAACGCCAATCTCTTTTTCATCGTCATGTCCCCCATACCGGTCAGGTTTTGCGCCTGCTTTTTATAATCCGCTCTGCCTTCGTGAATACAATCGGGTATAAAACAGTCGCGAACAGTATCAGCGCGGCGTATGTGACTATGTTCGCCATTTCCATTCCCAGGAACGCCAGAGAAGGCCCGAGCGTTTTAAGAAGCGCCATTAGTATCGCGAATCCTATGGCGACGCGGATTATACGCGTTATAAGGGTTCCCGATACGCTATACTTTATAAAGCGCCTTTCTATAAGCCATCCTGCAAAGAAGCCCGCCGTTATGCCTACAGTTACGAACACGTCGTTTTTCATTTCCTCCGGATCGACAAGCAACTCGCCCGAAGCGGCGTAATCCATCGGGTAACTTTTAACGGCGGCGTAGACCGCCAGAATCGCGGCCAATGCCATGCCCGTCGCGGCGACCATACCGTCCTTGCCGGGATTACGCTCAATCCATTCCATGACGCGTTGCGTCGCCCATAAGAGCGCTATGCCAATTACAGCGGATACGAGCACGTCCTGAGGCGTATGTACGCCGACGTACATGCGCGAAAAGGCGATTATCAGACTGACGCCGACGCCTACGAACAAAAGCCATCTTCGCCTTTTTCCCAGGTTTACGCCCATACCGCCCCACATTGCCACCGCTATAGTCGTATGGGCGCTCGGGAAAGAATAGCCCGTCGCCGTATCCAAGGCGGCGCCCGCCGGTATCAGACGGGCATCGCGCACCCACGGGCGGTATACGCAGGCGGTAATCTTGATGAACTGATTAATAATAAGACCCCATGCGCAGTTGAGCATTATATAGTATCCAGACTTTTTATCTACGCCCCACAAAAGCACGCACGCCACCGCCATAAGAGCGACAGGTTCGCCCAGCGTTCTAAGCGCCTCGACGACGCCGTTGAACGCCAGGCTGACCGAATTTCTGAAGTTCTGTAAAGCCAAAAGTATATCTATGTCCATTAAACAATCCTTATTATCTTTGCGGAAGTCTCCTTGCCGCCGTCGTAAGCGAAAGCCTCTGCCTGGAATAAGGCTTCATTACAAATTCAAACTCCACCGGCTTTCTGAAATAGAGCTTGTACTTTTCTTCAGGCTCCGGACCGCAAATGTTGGAGCCTATTCCGCCCTGCCTGTAGTCTATGGAGACGATGGTTTCATCGCGCCTTTTCAGCTCGTGAGGATGCGCGGCTTCGTCAAGCGCCTCATCGGTATAGTCGTGCGCCGAGAAACTGAAACCGTCGCCAAATACCTTTTCGCCCACGATCATTATGCCGCTGCCCAATTCATCCGTCAGGCAGGCGCAGCGCGTGTCGGCGCGAGCGCCGTTCTCCTGCGGCCTCAGATAGTCCTCGTGCATATCCTTAACAAGCGACTCGTAAACGCCCACGAGCGCCCCCGTCTTTATATCAGGATAGCTCTCATACGGCCCCCGGCCATACCATATCGCACGGTCGAGACGCGAATCGACAGACATTTGAAATCCCAGCCTCGGAAGCGGCGGCATATTGTCGTACAGCGGAGACATGGTCGCCGAGACCCTTATGGAGCCGTCCGCGAATACCGTATAGACGACCTTCGAAGACATTATCGGCATTATGATAAACGGGCCGTATTTGTGCTCTACGGTTATCCGAGCGCACGACTCTCCGATCATCTCCGCTTCAAACGCGGTGATGCGAGACTGAATCCTGTCAAACGCGAATTTTTTCCATTCCTCCTTGACGCGCACGTCGTTGTCTATGGGCGCGCGGTAGAGGTTAACCCTCAATCCGTCCTCGATAATCTCCCTGCCAGATATTATCCACGAATCCATAATCCCCCTGGCCTTGTCAAAGCCAACCAAGAAATCTTCACCTTCGATTATGACTCGCGATGACGCGCAATACATACGCAGCTTTGGCATGTCTTCCAGCGGAACATACTCTACCTTCGGCGCATCCAACAGCTTTATCTGATCCCTCGCGACCTCGAATCCCGCCGGGGCGTATATCTTATCAACGGCAAGCCGCACGGAGAAATTCATATATACCTCGCCCGCGTCAGGAACGCAGCAGGGCATCTCAATGAGTTTTTCCCCTCCGGGAGCTATTGAAGATATGTCTATAGTCCCGGTATCTTTGACGTTTCCATCGCACATCAGGTTCCAGCTCGCCGTCAAATCGTCCGTGCCGGTAAAGAAATTGAGATTCTTTACCGCTATTTTGCCGTCGCGAATGTCGAACTTCACGTATTCATAGACGTGCTTCAGTTGTTTAAGCGCGGTGTGCGGCGTCCTGTCAGGATAGCAAAGCGCGTCTATGCAGAAATTGCCGTCGTTTGGCTCGTCGCCGAAATCGCCGCCATAGGCGTAATAGCACTGCCCGTTCTTTAATTCGGCCTTTATTCCATGGTCGGCCCACTCCCAGACGCAGCCTCCGATAAGGCGGGGATAGGCGTATATCGCCTGCCAGTATTCGTCGAGAGAGCCGGGGCCTAAGCCCATGGCGTGGGCGTACTCGCACATGAAATAGGGATGAGGAGAGTCGGATTGTCCCTGCCGTATGACCTCATCGACGCTTGGGTACATGGTCGATTCTATGTCCGAATGTACACAGCCCGGCTCCCTCTCGTAATGTATGGGTCGCGTGTCATCTATGGCGAGCATGGCCTCGCGCATCGCCTGGAAGTTAGGCCCGTAACCCGATTCATTGCCAAGCGACCATATTATGACGCTCGCGTGGTTTTTGTCTCTTATCACCATTCTCTCGCCCCTGTCTATAAACGCCCGGCGATAGGACGGATCGTTCGGGAAATAGTGATTGAGATTCTTTGGATCGGCAAACGCGAGTTGCGGGTCGGCTTCGTACATCTGCATAACCGCCGAGCCGTGAGACTCTATGTCCGCCTCGTCAATTACGTAAAGCCCGTATTCGTCGCAAAGCTTCAGCCACATGGTGTCGTTTGGATAGTGAGATGTTCTTACGGTGTTGACGTTATGCCGCTTCATCGTCGTAATGTCCTTTATAAGCGCCTCGATGGGCGTCACAAAGCCAAGTTCCGGATGGAAGTCGTGCCTGTTTACGCCGCGTATCTTAATCGATACGCCGTTTACGAACAGTTGCCGGTCTTTTATTTCTATCTCTTTAAAACCTATGTCGAGGCGCTGATACTCCACCTCGCGCCCTTCCTTTTCAATCGACGCTATGAGCTTATACAGATTGGGCGTCTCCGCCGTCCACCTGTCGCAGTCCTTCACGACGATATCAAACGCCTCTGTGGGGGAACGCCTTTCGTCACAAACGAGTACGTCCTTTCTGTAAATCCTCACGCGGACGGCATCGACGTCGCCCGAGACGTCGGCGACGACCTTTAAAATCCCGTCTTTATAGTCGTCGGAAAGCGTACAGCGGCAATCGACGTTTCTTATGTGCTCCTCATTGACGCAAAGAAGGTACACATCCCGGAATATCCCCGACATGCGCCACTTGTCCTGATCTTCTATATACGTCCCGTCCGACCACTTAATGACCCTTACCGCGAGCAGATTCTCGCCCGGCGTCACAAGATCCGTTATGTCGAATTCACTTGGCATATGCGGGCATTTCGAAAATCCTGCGAGCTTCCCGTTCACGTAGGCATAAAAGCAGCTATCCACGCCGTTGAAGTTCAGATATATCCTGCCCTCCACGCGGTCGAGCGCGAACACCCGCCTGTAAAAACCCGCGGGATTCTCGTCGGGGACGAACGGCGGGTCGAAGGGGATGGGATAGCATACGTTCGTGTAATTGGGTTTTCCATATCCGTGCATCTCCCAGCACGATGGAACGTCTATCCTGCCCCAGTCTTCCTCCGCGTCGTAATCAGTCTTCTCAAAACCCTCGGGAACCTTCCCGGTTGGCGAATAGTGAAAATCCCATTCGCCGTTGAGGGACTTAAGTGCATAGCTCAATCCACGCGAGCC
>JAUNBY010000100.1 GCA_030526935.1 Clostridia bacterium | reverse complement strand
CCAGCGTTCCGCCGGAGGTCGTGAAGTCGTCGACGATTATACAGTTCTTGCCCGAAACGTCGCCCAGAATTTCAAGCACCTGCGCGTTTTCGGTGTGATCTGTGCGCTGCTTATCTCCTATGGCGATGGGGAGGTTGAGCCAGGTGCCGAATTTTCTTGCCTGTTTGGCAAAACCCGCGTCAGGAGAGACTATAACGGCGTTGCCAATATCGACTATACGCTTTGCTACCTCGCAAAGCATGGGCAGCGCATACAGGTGATCCATGGGCTTCTTGAAAAAGCCCTGCACCTGCGGCGAGTGCAAATCCATCGTAATAAAGCGGTCGCACCCGGCCAGTTCCATCGACTCCGCGCAAACGCGAGCGCGTATCGACACGCGCGGCTCGTCCTTCTTATCGCCCTTCGCATAGCCGAAATAGGGCATGACGAGAGTGACGGTGTGGGCGTTTGAGCGCTTGAAAGCGTCCATAAAGAAAAGTATCTCGACAAACTCGTCGTTTGGATTGGTAGCTATTGGCTGAACCAGATGAACGTTGCGGTCTCTGACAGACTCGTTGACCCTCACGAACGTGTTTCCGTCCGAAAAACGTATTACCTGCGACGAGCGCAGAGGCTGACCCATGTACTCACACATTCGTTTGGCAAACGGATATCCCCCGCTGCCGGCAAACACTGCTATGTTTCCGCCGTCGTACAATCCTTCCAACTCTCCTTCCAAAGTTGCGTATCCGCGCGCCCCCATACCGCCCGGCGGGGCGCCCGGAACGTTTATCTATGTAACCGCGCCGCGGCCGGGCAAACCGGCGGCAACGCCATCGCGCAAAGCGCGAAACCTGATTCGAGAAAACTACGATGCGGGATGCCGGACGCGTCAGTAAACCATTTCTTCCGACGGGTCGTGTACGCCTATCCAATAGGTTGGCTGCATCGCGTAATAGCGGTCGAGACCCAGATCCTGCCTTTCGACG
This sequence comes from Clostridia bacterium, assembly GCA_030526935.1. Taxonomy (GTDB): domain Bacteria; phylum Bacillota; class Clostridia; order Christensenellales; family Aristaeellaceae; genus JAUNBY01. The sequence goes on along the minus strand of JAUNBY010000100.1, from coordinate 8,438 downwards.
ACCTCGCCCGTTTCCTTATCGGTATAGACGCGGTAGCCTCGGCTTTTCATTCCCTGTTTGCCCTCTTCCTTGAGGACGGGTTCATCGGTGGTATAGTAGACGTATTCGCCGGTCGTATCCTTTTCAAACTTGCGGCCCTTCGGCTCGACTATCTCGGTTATCTCGCTTTCGAGGGATATCTCGTACTCGCAGGGCGGGCCGTATATCTTGACCTCGGCGCGGGAAGAATCGACGCTTGTGTAGATGTATATCGGAAAGTCGAGGCGGTTGGTAAAGCGCAAATCCTTCGAGTCCGACACGGTGGCGTCGAGGCTTGGCCGGCAATAGCTCACGGTCATGGAGTGATTATACCTGACGTCAACGTCTATATTCGCCCGCAAAAGCGCGCCGTAGAGCGTACTCGCGGCCTGGCAGGTTCCTCCGCCTATGCCGGTTATGACGGTCGTCCCGTCGTATTCCGGTGACTTATAAAAGCCGTTTGCCAGGGTGCGCTTTCCCACGACCTGGTTAAACGAAACCGTCTCTCCGGGGTTGACCACGAAGCCGTTGAAGAAGCTCAGCGCGCGGCGGATGTTCTTAGTCCTCGCGGTGCGGCTGGTTTCGGTGCTCGTGCGGCAGGTGGCTATCAAAACGGAATTCGCCTGCAGGATTTCCGTCGTTATATCTGGCTCCCACACCTGCGGCTGCAACTCTATTATCCTTGGCTCGCCGTTCATTATGCAGCGGTCGAGTATGTTGCGAAGCGTTCCCGTGGAGAGCGTCAGGCCGTTCTGCGAGGGGATTATGGTCATTATTTCGTCGGTATCGACTATCATCTCCGCATTGACCGGCTCTATTTCTATTTCCGACTTTATGGCGCGTATGAAATCCTCGAGCATTACGACGTCGTACTGAATCTCGCTGTCGTAATGTATGGGATTCTCAAGCACCTGCGCGGCCTGCTCGCGGCGCTCGCGGGCGGAACCGGTATGGCCAAAGTTCCAGGCGAGGCTTATCTGCTCGGTCAAATCGAGCTGGGCGTTAAATTCCGACGGGGTGAACGTCCATTGCTTGTCGCCGTAATAGAGTATGAACGAATCCTCGTTGAGGCGCTTTTCGACCTGGGATACCAGAAGGTTATATCCTTCGTCGTAGGTCATGCCTCCAAGCGACACCCCGTTTACGTATACGCCCTCGCAAAAAGTATCCTGCGAGGGGACGGCGTTGTTAGCGCGTATGGCGAATATGGCCGCGAATACTATCACCGCCATTACCGCCGTCATCTTTATAACGTCCATAAGTCCGCGCATGGCGTATTGTTTTCTGTTCTTCCTTCGGCGGGCCTGGGTGGATGTCATTAAGCGTTTCCTCCGTTTATGTGCTACAGGGCTGTAAAATGACCCTTGGCAGTTAGACGTAGCCACACGCGTTTTAGTTCACGCGATATTTGGCCACAGGGCGTTAAGCTGTGGCGAAAGGCCGCCATAGAACGCCTGTTCGCGCGGCTAGCGCGTGAATGCCTCAGCTGAAACCGATTGAAGCTCTCATTGAGTTAATATCGTTGCGCGCTTTGCGAAACGGTATTGTGGTATCGCCGGCTCTATCTAATCTCTATGTCGGTAACCACCTCGGTTTTATACTCCCCGGCGTCGAGACTTTTGCCTGTGATATCGTCGCATTTCACCTTGCCCTTTATTTTACCGTCCACAATCAGCGTTCCGGGTATGACGAGCTTCTTTTTCGCGTTAAGAGTCACGCCCCTGGGGATGTAGTACACGCCCTCGGGAAGCGTAATTTTAGCTCCCGTCTTCGCGCTTTGGATGAGCACGCAGACGTTTTGCCCCTCAACCATTTCCCGTTTAAACAGCGCCGTGCCGGAAATGGACGAGCGTCTAAACATCACCTCATTACTGAATATAAGGGCGCTGTTCTTCAATGTGAGCTTGCCATCGACATAGACGTCGGTCGCCGCGTATTCGCGGCAGGAGACCGAGATTACTGAGGAGGAGGCGTTCATGGCCGCCTCGATGACCTCGATCGCGCCATCGATAAACAGGCGGCTGTTTTTGATTACGAGCCCGTCCGCCGTCTCAACTTCGTTGGCGTAAACGGTCGAGTCAGTTATGCTTATGGGCTTTTGTATCTCGCACCACGAATAAACGCGTTCAAGATGCGCTTCCAGTCCGCCCGCTATGGCGTAGGAGCCGGAGGAGTTCGTGCTGAAGTACATGATTCCCGGCCCTTTAAAGGTTATATAATACTTGGGCTGAATCGCCGGGAAGAAGTCGGGCGAGCCGAATACCTTATCGGGCGTTATGGTAACGCCCGGTATATTGACGCTGACCATCCTTATTTTATCGCCTTTTAACGTGAGCGTCTTATTTTTAGCCGTCCAACTCCAATCATCGCCCGAGAGGTTTTGGGAAATCTGGTCGGAGAATATCTGATGAGAGTCTATCTCTATGGAAGGCACGCGGCTGAACGAGCGCGCGAGCTTGCCGTCCTTTATCTCAACGGAATCCGAGCCGGTGAACGGAACGCCGCCTATGGTGACCTTCGAGCCGGTCAGGGCGGCCACGGCCGAGCATATCGTTGCGTTAGCCGTGCCGCCTATTAGTATATTGCCCGACGCCTCTATCGCCTTATCCTCGCAGTTCATATTGACCGTGCCGCCGGTTATGCTCACGCCGCCCTTATTGTGAGTTATAATCGGGGAATCGGAATCCAGCTCTCCTCCCGTCATTTCGACGTCCGCGCCGCAATTTATTTTTTCCCGCGCGAAAAGCTTTCCGCCCGCGACTTTAATTCCCCCGGTCGCCGTCAGCCCGTTTTGCCCTTTCGAAAGCTTTGCTTCACCGCCGTTTATAATAAATCTCCGGCAGTATACATTATAACCCGATAGCTCTCCCGCCTCTATTCGTATCTCGCCCGTGTGCGCTTCGATGCCGTAGTATTCAAAGACGCCGCTTTCAAGCGTGAGAAAGTCGCCTTCGTACTTATGCCCGCTTATTTCGCCGTCGCCCTCGATTGTTATATCCCCGTACAGCGCCATTTCAGGAACTTCGTTTTTTCCGTTGCAGATAAGCCTGGCCTTATCCGCGGACAGCGCGATATTCTCTCCCGAATAGCCGGTCAGGGTGATAACGCCCTCGGGGTTCCACGTCCAGCCGGGGCCGGACAAAGTCCCTGAAAGCTTGTCGTCCGGGATGCGGTTTCCGCCTATTTTAAGAGCGAAAGTCCTCCGGTCGGTATTGCTGATTCTCCCGCCGTCGATAGTTATATGGTTAAGCCCCGCGGGGTACGCGACGGAGGAGCCGTCAATCAAAATCGCCTTTTCTTTGTCAATCGGGACGCGTATGGCCTCTATAGCGCCGCACAAATCCGCCCGGTCGGAGTTTGATAAAACCACTTTGCCAGACGTTTCTATGGCGTACCTGTCACAGGACAGCGTAAGATTGTTTCCCCCGTCAAGGCGCACGTAGCTGCTGGCGAAGCCGTACTTTCCGTAGCAGGTAATATCCATATCGCTATGCGCAAGGGCAATGCTTTTGGCGCGGATGCCGCCGCCCGAAAGCACCATGTCCATTTCGCACTCGTTAAACGCGCAGGGAGCGTCGTCTATTTCAAAGCCGTCCTCGCAGTCGCGCGCGCGCACGCGGCAATTGGTCAAATTCGCACCGGAATTAATCTGCGACCATCCCTCGCAGAAAACGAGCTTCTTTGAGATTTTGGACGCCGAAAATGAACAGTCCGTCGCGGTAAGTCCCATAGCCGCGACTACCATGTACTCGCAGGACTCGACCTCGATATCGCAGCGCGTCAGAGTCACTTTTTCTCTGCAATCAATGCCCGAACGGCTGTTTTTCACCGTTATTCGGCAGTCGGTCATGGCAGTGGGATAGCTGGAGGAGCCGACGCTTCCGCCGTCGGCGTTTATCTCGCACGATTCGGCGGTAAAATATTGCTGCGTGTTAACTGAATCGGCGTTTAAAACGCCGCCGCCTTTTATCGAAAGGCCATCGTACGCATATAAACTGCCGTCAATGGTGTTGACGGAGCCTGGCGCGAGCGCTATATTCAGATTCACGTTTATCGAATTGCAGACTATATCCTTGCCATTATAGCCCGACAGCGTAAGCTCCTGATTATCTGCCGACCACGACCAGCCGAGGCCGGACGCTCCCGCGTCGAGTTGCTCATTCGAGTAAGTCGCGCCGTCTATCATTATCGCCCATAATTCGTCGGCCATCGCGGTCTGACAGAAAAAGAGAGCCGCTAATATAATTAATACCGCCGTCAGTCGTTTCATAATAACTCCTTATCGTCAGTGTGCGCGCCAAAATGCGCTTACTATATGTAGCGACCTCTTCCCTAACCCTTTGCCGCGTTTATTTGCTCAAGCGTCAGCCGCGCGCCTGTTCGCCCTTATCGCCGGCGTTCTCATCGGCGTTTGTTTCAGCTTCCACAGCCTCGTCACCGCTTGCCGCCGCTTCGCCGTTAGCATCGTCGTTATCCTGCGCCGCTTCGCCGTTATCCGGAGCCTCTTTGTTTACGTCCGGCGCTTTTGCGGGCGACTCGAGAGCCATGCCCGAGATTATGGCGTTGAACTCGGCCTCGTCTACCTTCTCCTTTTCGAGAAGAGCGTCGGCCAGCCTGTCGAGCGCGTCGCGATGATCTTCGAGTATCGACATGGCGCGGTCGTAGCACTCGCCCAATATGCCCCTCACCTCGCCGTCAATTTCGGAGTTAACCGCTTCTGAGAAGCTCGAGCGCGACTGGGAGAAGTCGCGGCCTAAGAACACCTCGTGTTCGCCGCCTAAGAATATGGGGCCAACGCGGGAGGACATGCCGTATTCCGTGACCATGTCCCTGGCGAGCTTGGTCGCCTGCTTGAGATCGGACGTGGAACCCGTGGACACGTCGCCCATTATGAGCTTTTCGCAGCAGTGCCCCCCGAGCATCCCGGTTATGCGCGCCATGAGGCGCTTGCTGGATATATAATGCGTCTCCTCGTCTGGCAGGAACATGGTGTACCCGCCCGCGCCGCGCCCTCGCGGAATTATTGAGATTTCATGCACCCTGTCGCACTCCGGTATGAAGTGCATGACTATGGCGTGACCCGCCTCGTGATAGGCGACTAAGCGCTTATCCGCGTCGGTCACGCGGTAGCTCTTCTTCTCGGGGCCGGCGCTGACCTTGGTTATGGCCTCCTCGACGGTCGCCATGGATATGCTCGTGTGTCCCGAGCGGGCTGAGAGTATCGCCGCCTCGTTCATGACGTTTTCCAGATCCGCGCCGGTGAAAAACGGCGTCCTCTTGGCGAGCACATCGAGCTTTACATCCTTGGCCAGCGGCTTTCCGCGCGAGTGAACCTTCATTATCTCCTCGCGGCCCTTCACGTCGGGGTAGTTGACGACTATCTGCCTGTCGAACCTTCCCGGGCGCAAGAGGGCGGGGTCGAGTATGTCGCTGCGGTTAGTCGCGGCGATGACTATGACGCCCATATTGTGCGTAAATCCATCCATCTCCACGAGAAGCTGGTTGAGCGTCTGCTCGCGCTCGTCGTGGCCGCCGCCTAGTCCCGCTCCGCGCTGGCGTCCCACGGCGTCTATCTCGTCGATAAACACAATCGCGGGCGAGGCCTTTTTCGCCTGCTCGAACAAATCGCGAACGCGCGACGCTCCGACGCCAACGAACATCTCAACGAAGTCGGAGCCGGATATCGTGAAAAACGGAACCCCCGCCTCGCCGGATACCGCCTTGGCCAGCAATGTCTTACCCGTTCCGGGAGGGCCTACGAGAAGCACGCCCTTGGGGATTCTGGCTCCCAGGTCGGTGAAGCGCTTGGGATTTTTCAAGAACTCGACGATCTCGCGAAGTTCCTCTTTTTCCTCCTCCGCGCCCGCCACGTCTTTGAATGTGACCTTCACGGCGTTGGGGTCTATGAGCCTCGCGCGGCTGCGGCCGAAGTTCATGACGCCGCCCTTGCCCGCTCCGGCCTGCTGGCGCATTATGAAAAACCACAGCGCCACAAACAGAAGCATGCTGATTATCAGCGGCAGCCACTCGACCCACCAGCTCGCGCCCTCGGGCTGATCGACGTAGAGCCTGAACGCGTAGTCGTTTGTAACCACGCTTTCGGCGTCAACGCCCAGCCGCCTCGCGTATATGGCCTTGACGTCGGCGAAGAACTGCGTCGACGTGGTCAATTCCGATTGTATATTATACCTCGTCGGAAATTCGACGGCGGGTATGGCGCTGTCTGCGGTTAACGCCCTGAGTGTCGTTCCGGTAACTACGACCATGGAAAGCTGATCGTTTTCAATGAGCGTCATCAAGTCCGTATAGCTTATCTGCGCCACAACGTCGCGCGGGGTGCTTCCGGTCATGTTGACTACGGCGAACACCGCCACTATCAACAGTGCGTAAAGTATCAAAGTGCGCCATCTGTTAAACTTACGATTCAATCCTCTTAATCCTTTCTGCTATAAACGCTTGGTTTGAGCACGCCGATCATCGGGAGCGCCCTGTACTGCTCGGCGTAATCGAGGCCAAAGCCCACTACGAACTCGTCGGGTATGGTAAAGCCTACGTAATCGACGTCTATCTGCGTCCTTCTCCTGTCGGGCTTATCCAAAAGTACGCATATTTTAAGCGATTTCGCTCCGCGTGAAATGAGGTTTTCCTTGAGGAACGACAGCGACATTCCGCTGTCTATTATGTCCTCGACTATTATGACGTTTTTGCCGGTAATGTCGTTGTCGAGGTCCTTTATGATTCTTACGACGCCGCTGGACTTGGTGGCCTTGCCGTAGCTTGAGATGGCCATGAAGTCCATGCTGACCGGCAGATCTATCTGCCTTGACAGGTCGGCGAAGAACATGAACGCTCCTTTTAGTATGCCGACAAGACGAACCTCCTCGCCCCGGAAATCGTTGGTTATACGCCTTCCAAGTTCCGCCACGCGGGCGTTTATCTCCTCGGGCGTCAGAAGCACCCTCTCAAGGTCGTCTATCAGCGTCTTTCTCTCCATGGCTGTATGTCCTCTCTTTCCCAGTCAAGGCGCACGGCCTTTAATGTCTTTTCGCTTATGGACGCCTGATGAGATATCAACACGCCCGGTATCCACATGACGTTTTTGCCCTTTGCCACCATGGGCAGAATGTCCCTGTCGCGTCGGGGAATCTTCTTATCGATGAGTATTTCCTTGACTTTTCGGCTTCCCGCGGAACCGAACGGGCGCATGACGTCGCCGGGTCTTCGGGTTCTTATGACCGCGCCTTTAAGGGCTTCGGCGTCGAGCGTCTGGCTGAAGGGGTCGCGGGAAATGTCCCTGGGATCGGACGGCCTTATTCTCACGCAGCCTATTCCGGGGATACCCGCGCCGTCCTCGAGCGCCACTTCATCCAGAGGCGGAGAAAACCCATCTTTTATAATACGCGCGACGCCGGGCGACGCCTCGACGAGGTAGCCTGGAATCTGCGCGGTCTCCGCTTTGTTTATAGCCGCCACAGCCCTTATCGCGGAATCGTAACCCGCGCCGGTCAGCCTTACTATGACCCGCCTCGCGACGGCCTCGTCGGGGCAGGCGTTTATTATATATCCATAAGGCGCGACAAACGCGTTTTCGCCCATCCACTCACTCGTCTTTTCGTACATATAATCGTTTTCGACGCGGGCTATATCGCAAAAGCGGGATATCGCCCTGACCGCTTCCGGATATACCTCCCTCAAAAGCGGCATGACATTGAGGCGGAGCATATTTCGCGGATTATCGGCTATGGCGTTTGTCGAGTCGATTCTGAACATCTCGTTTCTCGAGGCGAGAAATTCGAGTATTTCGTCCTTTGTCGTCCCAAGGAGCGGCCTTATGAAACGGCCTGTTCTGGCCCTTATTCCCGCCGCGCCATTTATCCCCCCGCCGCGAAGCAGGTGCATGAGAAACGTCTCCGCCTGGTCGTCCTGATGGTGAGCGGTGGCTATGACGTCCGCTTCCAGAATGTCCATCGCCCTGAGGAGAAACTCGCGCCTCGCGTTTCTGGCGCAGGTCTCAAGCCCCTGACCGCGGGAAGCGGCCAGCGTCGGAACGTCGATTTTTTCGCAATAGACGCGAACGCCGAGCCTTTCGCAAAGACGCCTGACGAAAGCCTCGTCGCCGTCGGACTCCGCGCCACGTATGCCGTGATTCAAATGCGCGCAGCAAAGCCCGATTTTGCCATTTCTGCGCAAATCGTTAAGCGCCGTCAAAAGCGCTACGGAATCCGGCCCTCCCGAAACCGCCGCGAGTACCCGCGTACCTTCGTCAATAACCGGCAAAAGTTCCATCTGACGTCCTCTCATGACAATCTACTCCCTATTCTACACTCTTTTCCATATAACCGCAAGTTTTTTTCTTGTTTCGATGGTAAATGGTTACTGTTCGCATAAGACACAATCAATGCGCCCCCGCGCAAAACGCG
>JAUNBY010000568.1 GCA_030526935.1 Clostridia bacterium | reverse complement strand
GATGAATGGCTGTTCGAGGAGGACGCCGACATACTATGGGACGAGATAGAGGTTGACGACAGCTACTTTGAAGATGTCGGTGACGACGCCGATACCCAGATAAGCGAAGGCTTCGCCCAGATCGAGGAGGATCTGCTGGGCGCAATGGAGGTATATAGCTGGTTTATGCTCTGCCCTCTCGACATAGATCCCGAAAAGCCCGATTCCACCGGGCAGCGCTATCAGGTGCTTGACGAGCGCTTCAATACCACAGAACAACTGCGCGATTTTGTGAGCCAGTTCTTCTCCGACGCCATAGTCGACGACCTGTTCGCTATGGATATCTACGTGGAGGGCGCCGACGGCTACCTCTATACCACCGACGAGGGGCGCAATATCGACGAGACAATAGGCGAAACAGAGTTCGAACTGACCGAATCCAGCGATACGAGGATGGTCTATACCGTTGTAGTCAACTATTGGACGGACGATGAGCAGGTGGAACAGGAGCAGTTCACATACGTTCGCGAACTGATAGACGACCATTGGAAATTTACCGAGTTCCCGTTCTACTGGTAAAGATTTGCTTTTAAACACTGCGAAGCCGGTTTAATAATTTCGCCGAAAAGAGCCATTTCGATGGCTCTTTTGCGTGGAAGGCATCATGGCGCAAAAAGCGTCGGGCGTTTTAACAATGGTTCTGGGCGTGGCGGCAGGTATTATACCTGCGATCGTTTCAATTTTTTAGTGATTCGACGTTGTGCGAGCGCTCATAGCCGCTAAAGCTCCCACATGATCTGCCGCTTATCCTCGAAGGCGTTCAGGAAGGCGAACAGGCGGTCGTTGTCGTGTACCATGCCGCCATCCTCGCACTTTTTATGAAATACGCTCAAAAGCCCGGCGCTATTCGGGCTTTCAATCGCGTATCGATTGCCGAATGTCTGAATATAGCGCCGCTTCATGCCGGGGAACAAATGGTCAAGCTGCACGTAGAAATACTCTCTGTTGCCGTCGCGAAGCGTCAGGCCCATTCCAAAGTTGATTAAGCCGTAAACGCCCGCCCTTTCGCAATAATCGAGAATTCCCGATATATTCTCAACGGTATCGTTTATGAACGGCAAAATGGGGCAAAGCCAGACGAGAGTCGGTATTCCCGCGTCGCGAAGCTTTATAAGCGTCTCGTAACGCTCCCGCGTAGAACTTACGCGCGGTTCGATTTCAGCGCACAATTTCTCGTCGAAAGTGGTCAGCGTCATCTGAATCACGCATTTTGTACTCTGATTTATCTCTTTCAGCAGGTCTATATCCCGCAAAACGCGGCTTGATTTGGTTATAATCGATACTCCGAAGCCGTATTTAAGTATCAATTCCAGCGCCTTTCGCGTGTGTCCGATTTTCATCTCAAGCGGAATATAGGGATCCGTCATGGAACCCATTCCAATCATACACTTCTTTCTTTTGCTTTTAAGGGCGCTTTCCAAAAGCTCTATGGCGTTTTCCTTTACCTCTATGTCCTCAAAGTCGTGATTCATGCGGTAGCACTTGCTTCTGGAGTCGCAATATATGCAGCCGTGCGAGCAACCCCGATACAAATTCATCCCGTTTCGCGTCGAAAGAATGCCCTTGGATATGGTATAGTGCAAGACGCCAACTCCTTTAATAAAGATACGGACACCG